>CAYOYG010000060.1:0-5861 GCA_964408135.1 uncultured Eubacteriales bacterium
GAGTCTATGTTCGTCTTCCAGATCGCAATGAATTGAATCAAGAAGTTGATGAAAACCTCATTGTTGAATTCTATAACCGTTTAGTTTAATTAGTGATATAATAAGGTATAAAATTGCTTATACCTTTTTATTTTATCAATTTTCAGGAGGAAACAGGTATGACTAAGCTAAAATACTTTGCAAGACGTTATTTTATCGATGCCCTCAATGCAATGGCTATCGGTTTCTTTGCCACTTTAATTATCGGTGTTATTCTCAATGAAATTGTCAAAATTCCTTTCCTTGATTTTTTGACACCCGTAGCCACCTTTTGTAAAAAAAATGAAGTAGTTGGTGCGGCGATTGGACTTAGTATTGCCTATGCATTTAAATCTAAATTATTAGTAATTTGTGCCACTGCTGTTGTCGGCGCCATGGGTTACACCATCGGTCGATATACCGGTGTCACGACGGTTGTTGGCGGTCCGGTTGGAGCTTATGTAGCCAGTATCGTTGCCGCAGAAATTGGATTACGCATAACAGGAAAAACAAAAATCGACATTTTGTTGACTCCGTTAGTTACAGTTATTTGTGGTGGGATTATCGCAATCTTTCTCTCTCCTTGGGTCGGTGATTTTATGATTGCTGTGGGTAGTGCCGTCAATGAAGCAACGGTTTTAGCTCCAATCCCGATGGGAATTGTTCTATCCGTAGTGATGGGGATTATCTTAACGGCTCCTATTAGTTCAGCTGCCATCTGCATTAGCCTCGGGCTCAGCGGATTAGCCGCTGGTGCTGCCACTATCGGCTGCGCCGCCCAAATGGTGGGCTTTGCCGTGATGAGTTATAAGGCCAATGGTATTGGTGGCGTTGTATCCGTCGGAATTGGTACTTCAATGTTGCAATTTCCAAACATTGTCAAAAAACCCGTCATATGGCTTCCTACCATTATTGCAAGTGCAATTATTGGACCATTTGCAACGACCATCTTTCAAATGACGAATGTGAAAGAAGGAGCTGGCATGGGAACAAGTGGACTTGTTGGTCAAATTGGAACTATTAGCTCAATGATAGGAAGCGAATCGATTGCCACAATTTTATTAAAGATTGGTTTGTTGCATTTCGCATTACCAATCTTAATCGTGGTTGTTCTCAATTATTTCTTTATTAAAAAAGGTCTTTATTCTAATAAAGACTTACAACTAAATAGTAATTTATAAACAATTACCTCCTCTCGCTATAATATTCTATTAAACAAAAACGATTGATTCATTGATCAATCGTTTTTTATTTCTTGTTTGAAAAAAGTTAGAAAATGCTTATTTCTCTAACTTTATCGTTTTATTTAATATGGATTAAGTAGTATTTTTTCTTACTCTTACGAACCACAAACATTTTTCCACCAATGGCTTGATCTTTGGTCAATTTATAATAGGTGTCGATGACTTTTTCGCCATTAACAAAGAATGTACCCTTTTGAATTAATTCGCGTGCTTCTCGTTTAGAAGAGGCAGCATTAACGGCTATTAATCCATCGACAAAATCACTATTTTCTTCGACTTCAACATGATCAACACCTTCTAAGCAAATGGCTAATTGTTCACTGGTCAGTTTACGCACATCACCGCCAAATAGAATATCACTCATCGTGATGGCTTCTTGGGCATCGGCTTCGCTGTGCATATTCTTGACTACTTCAAAGGCTAGCACTTTTTGTGCTTTACGTAAATGTGGTTCTTGGGCAACACTCAAAGCTAACGCTTCAATCTCTGCTTGAGTCAAGAATGTAAAAACCTTCAAGTAGTGAATAACATCAGCATCAAGTGTATTTAGAAAGTATTGATATACCGTATAAGGCGAGGTTAGATTACGGTCTAACCAGAGAGCTCCTCCTTCGGATTTTCCAAACTTCGTTCCGTCGGCTTTCGTAATTAAAGGTAAGGTAATTCCACAAACAGAAGCGCCTTCTTTACGACGAATTAATTCGACACCACTCGTGATATTTCCCCATTGATCGCTACCACCAATTTGTAAACGACAATTTTCATGTTTAAATAGATGATAGAAATCAACGCCTTGTAAAATCATGTAAGTGAATTCCGTATAAGAAAGTCCAGCTTCTAATCGCGATGCCACTGTATCTTTGGCTAACATATAATTAACTGGGAATTGGGTGCCATATTCGCTTAAAAATTCGATAATCGAAATATTTTTCAGCCAATCATAGTTGTTTAGTAATATGGTTTTTCTTGCATCAGAGAAATCAAGATAGCGACTAAGTTGCTTTTTGATGCCTTCTGCATTGATTTTGCCTTGTTCAACAGTTAGCATCTTTCGTTCGCTTTTGCGGAAGGAAGGGTCGCCGATTAAACCAGTACCCCCACCGACGAGAGCGATGATACGATGACCATGGTTTTGAAAACGTTTTAACATTAATATTGGAACAAGATGTCCGATATGAAGCGATGAAGCTGTTGGATCAAAACCACAATATATTGTCAGTGGTTTTTGCGTCAATTCTTCTAACATTGCTAAATCGGTTACATCTTTTATTAGTCCTCGCCATTGTAAATCTTTAATTAAGTCCATACTATTCCTCATTTCTAGTTTTTACTCGAATCACGATGGATAAATTTGGTTGGGAAACTAAAGCGATTGTCCTCCAAATTACCTGCTAACATCTTGGTTAGTATTCGGGTTGATATTGAACCTACTTCATAATAGTCTACATCGAATATAGAAACAGAAGGACGAGCCATTCGTGAGCTTTTTGTGCCGATAATTCCGATTGTTTGTACTTGTTGTGGAATTTTAAGTCCTAGATCAAGAGCTGCATTATTTATCGCAATTGCTAATGAATCGCGCGTGGCGATAAACAACACATTTTCATAATTGACCGGTTGATGGAAATATCGTGAAAAATACTCGTATATTACA
This sequence comes from uncultured Eubacteriales bacterium, assembly GCA_964408135.1. Lineage (GTDB taxonomy): Bacteria > Bacillota_I > Bacilli_A > RFN20 > UBA1709 > CAYOYG01. Next base: position 2,917 of record CAYOYG010000060.1, read on the forward strand.
TCATAGGAATCCGATATATTTAATACATCCAATTGAATTTTACTCTTAGCTAATCCTGCTTTAATCGCATTTTCAAAACTATTGATCATGTGCCAGTCTTTACTTGGATCTTTCAAAAAGCAAATTCGCCCTACATTCGCTACATCAATCTTGCTAACATAATCGACAATCTGACTATAATAGTCAATGTTGACTAAAGTGTTTTTCAAATTAAATTTATCATCACCAATTAAAACAACTGGTAACGATATATTATTAAATTGCTTTAAATCATCTTCGCCTAGTTCACTATTGAATAAAACAATGCCTTCCACATGGGAAGAAATGACTTTCTTAACAACGTGTTTCATGTCTTCTTTATCTTCATAGGTGAACAAAGCAGAATTATACCCATATATCTTACAAACATCCAACATACCCGATAACATATTATTTAAATAGATATAGTTTGGTGAAGGTAAAACAATCGCCACATTTGTGGTTTTGTTTCGGGCTAATCCCCGGGCTAGATTGCTGGGTACATAGCCTAATTTTTCAATGGCAGCTAAAACAAGTTTGGCGGTTTCTTCATTGACATTACCAATACCATTGATAACCCGTGAAACCGTAGCTAGCGAAACATTTGCTTCTTTTGCTACTTGATAGATCGTAGCCCTTGATTTAGGCATACCAGTCACCTCACTCTTGAATCTACCACGACTCGACTATGGTCGATTGCCTTTTCATTGTAATTCATTGATTAGACAATGTCAATTATCGTTGCAGCGACATGCGAAATAAAAAAAGGTCTATCCTTGCGGATAAACCTCGCTTTATTTAGACGAATTAAACAGCCATTTTCTTTAAATCTTTTGGAATAATTAATTTGCATCCTGTTTCCGCTTGAACTTGTTCAACGGTCATATCAGGAGCAATTTCTCTTAATACGATACCTTTTGGAGTTACTTCCATGAAACCATATTCAGTGACAATGTAGTCAACTTCCTTGGCAGCTGTAAGTGGAAGGTTGCATTTTTCAAGAATTTTAATTTCGCCTTTTTGGGTGTGGTTCATCGCAATAATTACTTTCTTTGAACCAGCAACTAAGTCCATTGCTCCGCCCATTCCAGGAACCATTTTTCCAGGAACGATCCAGTTAGCAAGGTTGCCTTCTTGGTCAACTTGAAGAGCGCCAAGAACGGTGTAGTCAACGTGTCCACCACGAATTAATGAGAAGCTCATGGAACTATCAAAAATAGCACCACCAGGAATAATACCAACAGGAACGCCACCAGCGTTTGTTAAGTTTTTATTTGGTTTTTCGCCTTCTTTTAATCCAGCAAGACCAGTCATACCATTTTCTGATTGAAGAACAATTTCAATGCCTTTTGGGAGATAGTTGGCAACTTCGGTTGGAAGACCGATACCAAGGTTAACGAAATCTCCATCTTTTAGCATATTCGCAATCCGACGCGCAATGAGTTCTTTTGCTTCCATGACTATTTTTCCTCCTTAACAATGTAGTCGACAAGCACACTTGGAGTGATGATTACATCTGGATCCAAGGAGCCTCTTTCAACGATTTGGTCAGCACCAGCGATAACAACGTTCGCGGCAAGTGCCATGATAGGGTTGAAGTTTCTAGCTGTTCTTTCGTATACTACGTTACCAAAAGTATCAACTTTGTGACCACGAAGGACAGCAACGTCAGCTTTTAGAGGTTTTTCGAATAAGAAATCTTTGCCATCAACTTTCATAACTTGTTTGCCTTCAGCAACCATTGTGCCAAGACCAGTAGGAGTTAAAACGCCACCAAGACCAGCACCGCCGGCCCGAATCTTTTCAGCGAGTGTTCCTTGTGGAACAAGTTCGACTTCCATTAATTTAGCATCCCATTTTGTTTTGACATTTTTGTTAGTGCCAATGTGGGAAGCGATTAACTTTTTGACGACTCCGTCAACTTCGATTAAACGAGCAATACCTCTTGCTGGTTTGCCTTTTTCTGGATCAGCGTTGAATCCACCATCGTTACAGATAAGTGTTAATCCTTTTGCCCCTGATTCAAGAACAGCATCAACAACAGCATCGGATGTGCCGATAGAAAGGAATCCGCCGAACATGATTGTCATACCGTCTTTGAAGAGCTTTGCAGCTTCTTGCTTAGTAATTACCTTATTTTTCATGTTACCCTCCTTAATATTAGTAATGAAAAATTCCGCCAAAGCGTACATGCTCTTATTGTATCAAATTGACTTAGAAAGTCAACATTTAACGCGAGAGTGTAATGGGAAGAGTTGTGATATTAATCACTATTGCATAAAAAAAGGATAAGTTTCCTTATCCTTGGTATTTCACCTCAGCAAGACGATCACTAAATCTCTCACGCCGACCGACTTTGGCGAGTGGTTTTCCATTCAAGTTCACTAAATCGCCTGTAAATGGCATATTGATCTTTAACAAACTAGAACCAATGCCATAGACGTCCACCGGTGCATTCATCGCTTTAAATTGTTCGATTTTTTCAACATTGAATCCACTCGATACAACAATTTTTACATGTTTATGTCCCGCCTCATTTAAGGCTTTCCGTAAAGCAATGATTAAAGTAGGATTCACACCATGAGGATCAATTCCTAGCGTTTCATAATCAATATGGTCAAAATAACGATCAATTAACGATTGTGAAGTATCGACTCGAACTGCATGCAAACGTTCTTTTAGTTCACTAGCTAATTTCAATGAGTCTGTAATTACATCATTGTTAAAATCAACCAAGGCAGTAATACTATCTTTAGGATATGTTTCCATATAGGCTTTAGAAGCGGCAATTAAGTCGCCGCCAAAAATTTGAATCAAAGCGTGTGGCATCGTCCCAACACCTTCAATGCCCCACCACTCATTCATGGCATGGGTACATTGAGCAGCCACTCCACCGATATAGGCCGCATAGCCATCCCCTTGTTGAT
>CAYOYG010000061.1:0-5794 GCA_964408135.1 uncultured Eubacteriales bacterium
TTGCGGTAGGTTTAGTTCTTGTGCAATTTAATATTTTCAACTTTGAAGGTGTTAGTTATGTCTTTGCTTTTGTTGTTTGGCTACGCGGAATTGTTGGAACTATCCGGGCCAAAGATAAAGTATGGCAAGAACTTGCTTTTCTAGCCTTGACATCGATCGGTGCCTATTTCTTAGCCAGACCTTTAGCAGGTGATGATAGTATCTTGATTGCAGTCGCGATTATCTTCTTTGCTTTTGCTTTGTTCTGTGGTATTCGTTTTTATCAATTGCACAAAAAAAGTGCTCCTAAGAAAAAAGAAAAAATCAAAACAGCTCCAAGTGATAAAGTAGAGGAAGTTAAAAATACTCCAATTGAGAAAGTTGGAGAAACTGAAAAAAACGAAAAATCTGAATAATCAAAAAACTTGCTTCGAGCAAGTTTTTTATTTATACTTACATGTGTTTGGGAAGTGAAAGTATGCGGATTGGTTTAATTTCATTAGGTTGTTCAAAGAATCTAGTTGATTCAGAGATGATGCTCGGTTTATTTAAAAATAATAATTTTGAGATTGTCAATGACGTGAAAGTAGCCGATCTATTAGTTATCAACACGTGTGGTTTTATTCAAAGTGCAAAACAAGAAGCGATCACGACTATTTTTGATGTGATTAAAAATAAAAAAGAGGAAGCCGATGTTTTTGTCGTCGGCTGTCTTGCTCAACGTTATTTTGATACATTGGTAGAGGAAATGCCTGAAGTTAGTAAATTTATCAAAATCGATGATTATGCTCGATTTGGAGAGATTATCAACGAGTACTATCAAGCATCTTTGATAAAAGAACGTGGGCTAAGTCCCCTGAAACGGGTTTTTGCGACACCGCATCATGTCAGCTATATTCGCATTGCGGATGGTTGCAATAATCGCTGTACCTATTGTGCTATCCCATTGATCCGTGGTAACTATAAATCACGATTAATTGTCGATATTGTTCACGAAGTGAAACTTCATGTGGCCAAAGGGCGAAGTGAAATCAATCTAATCTCACAAGATACGACGAACTTTGGCAAGGACAATCATGAAACTCTTGAACAATTGTTGTTAAAATTGGTTCCAATTGAAGGCATTAAAATGATTCGCTTGTTGTATCTATATCCTGAAGAAGTGAGTGATGAACTAATTCGAATCATTCGGGATAATCCGATCATCGCTCCGTATTTTGATATACCAATTCAGCATGGTTCCACCCGCATTTTACGTTTAATGAATCGGCGTGATACCTACGATAGCATCGTGGCATTGACGGATAAGATTCGTCAACAAATTCCTCATAGTATTTTGCGAACAAGTTTGATTGTTGGTTTTCCTGATGAACAAGAAGAGGATTTTTCGATGCTAAAATCAATTGTTCAACGCGTGCAATTTGATCGACTTGGTGTTTTCAAGTATTCCGCTGAAGACGATACAATCGCCGCAACAATGCCCCATCAAATTGAAGAAGAAATCAAAGAAAACCGTTATAAAGATATTATGAAAACCCAACAAAAAATTGCCTACCAATTATCAAAAAAACGAATTGGTGAACAACAAGTTGTTTTTGTTGAGGGGTATGATCATAATTTGAAAAAATATAAAAGTCGTGATTATTCTTTTGCTCCAGATAATATTGATGGTTTTATCTATTTTGAAAGCAAAGAACAATATCATGTTGGCGATTTAGTGAAAGTGAAGATTACAGGTGCTTATATCTATGATTTAATCGCCGTTGCACTCGATGATTGACAGCGCACGATAATCTTGTTAAAATATACGCGCTGCCACCTTAGTTTAGTGGTAAAACAGGTCCATGGTAAGGATCAGTCGGCAGTCCGATTCTGCCAGGTGGCACCAGTTGATTACAACTCCTTGTCAAAGGAGTTTTTTCATAAATAGCAGGGAGGTATTCATGATGTTTAAATGTCCAAAATGTACACATTCAATCGAAATGGATGATGTTCATTATTGTCCAAAATGTGGATTAGATTTTGTACAACTTCGTGCGCAATTAATAGAGAAGTTCTCACCGCGGAAAAAACGCTATTATACGATTCTGCTTAGTTCTGCTACTCTTATCTCCCTCATCGGTGTCCTTGTGAGTTTCTTGTTTCACCAATATTATGTCTATATTTTATTTGCCATGATTTCATGGTATATTGTAGTCTTTCTTAATCGTCATATCGGATTAATCGATATGTCAAATATCGAATCATCCATCAAAAAATATCTGAAAGGAATGAGCATAATTGTTTTAATCATTAATGTTTTAAATATCATAACATTTGTGCAAACAGTTATCGCCTTACTATGAGTATGAAAGCAAATTATCACACCCACACATTTTTGTGTAATCACGCGGAAGGACATGTAGAAGATTATGTCAAACAAGCGGTTGAATATGGATTTGAAGAAATAGGTATGTCCGATCATGGATTTGTTCCAGTCGATCCAATGACGATACCTGCTTATTTTCGTTATCCGTTTTTATATTATATGCGTGAATACGAGTTCTATAACAGCTACTTAAAACACATCGAATTATCTAAATCATTATATGGTGACAAGATTTCTATCCTATCCGGATTAGAATGTGAGTACTATTATAATTGTGAAACCCATTATAGGAAACTATTAGAACATTTGGATTATCTTGCCCTAGGTCAACATATTGTATTTCATGAAAAGACAGCATTAGATCCTTACCGTGATATGAATCCATCCACGGTAATGAGTTATGCAAAAAATGTATCGGATGCACTAGACAGTGGTTTTTTCAAGATTATTGTTCACCCTGATCTTTTTATGTTTGGTTACCAAGATGGTCAATACAAAACAGCTGTATTTGATGAAGCAGCTGCAAAGGCAAGTCGCGTGATTATGGAAGCGTGTATTCGGAATAATGTTTATCTTGAGTTAAATGCAGGAACTGCACGAAAAGGTAGAAGATTACTTCCTGATGGTCATAGTGAATATTATTATCCACGCAGCGAATTTTGGAAAATGACAAAGGAATATCCGCAACTTAAAATCATTATTGGTGCCGATGCACATCATCCAATTGACTTATTTGGTGTCGGTGTTAAAAACATTATGAAATTTATTGATGAATTACAACTAGAGGTTCACGAGAAAATCAAGTTATAAAAAAAGGGGAAAATTCCCCTTTTTAATTAGCAGATGATAGAGCGACAACCGGATCCTTTTTTGCAGCATGACGTGCAGGCAAATAGCCGGAAACAAAGGATAATACCACACTGCATGTAATCAGTAAAATGGATTGCCACCAATTTAAGTGAGCGATATTCGGCAAGTAAGCATAGAAATTACGACCAATGACATTGATAATGGAGCACAATCCATATGAGAAGAATAGACCCATTATTCCAGCAAAAATTCCAATCAGTAATGTTTCTGAATTGAAGATACGAGCAATATCTTGTTTACGTGCACCAATCGCGCGGAGAATACCAATTTCTTTCGTTCTTTCAAAAACAGAAATGAAAGTAATGATACCAATCATACTGCCAGAGACAATGATTGTCATTAATGCAAAAACTAAAATTGAGACATTTGTTGTAGCCACAATATCCTCAAGACTTGCCATCATACTGCTGGCCGAATTGCGGAAAACAATTCGATTCTCAGTACTTTTTCCTTTATTCCATGCGTTCAAGTATGTGACTATTTGTCGTGTTTGCTCGAAAGTAGAAGTATAAATCATTAAGCCAATTGGGGATGTTTGTGCCCCCAAGGCGATTAAATTATTCGTAACTGTTGCACTACTGCCACTAATAACATTTGTTGAAGAGACTTTTTGATCACTCACAATTTGTGATTGATTGGCATTGGCAAGGGCCATGGTGACAAATTCTTGAGTATAGTAGACGCCATAGTCGCTAAACAAAGCAGACCATACATCCGGTTTGCGACGAATAACACCGCAAACATTTAAGATAAATCCATTATTATAAGCTTGGCTGAGATTGCTACTTACGCTGTATTTATGTGTAGTGGAATTTTTTACGTAATAGTCATCATTTTTTGCGATATGAACACTTTTACCAATGACTTCATTAAAATCGATAAGGCGGTCGGTGGGTAAACCAAGATAGCGTAAAATACGAACATCAACAATATTGGTATCATCGATGACTAAGACTATATCAGATGGTTGACTTGGAAAATCGCCATACAACAAATCATATTGAATCGCTACATTATCCATCGATGTCGGAATCGGACCAAAATTTAGTGCACTAGTGGTAGAATAAGTTCCCAAGGAAGAGTTATAACTAACCATATTCATTTTTAGTCCATAGTAATAATATATATGGCGATATTGATCTGGATCAAGTTGGCCAAGATAATCTAAGTATTCGGTTGATAGATTGTTGACATGTGTAACGACACTTGCGGTATCGTAGGGATAGATTTTACTGTAATTGATATCATCATTGCTATCTGGAACCAATGGTGAATCAACTCGCGTTGTTGTCGGATTGATGGAAATTGGCAAACCAGAGAGGGAATTGGTTTGCAAACTTTCGGTAATATTTTCTAGTGCAGCTGAACCGGAAAATACAAGACCGACGCCGATGATTCCAATACTTCCAGCAAAAGCGGTAAGTATGGTACGGAAGATACGCATTTTCAAATTTTTAAACGATATTTTCAATGCGGATTTGAAGCTCATTTTAGAAGGGTGATTCTTGTAAATTTGTTCGGTTGGTTCGTGTATTACATTGATAGTGTCTTCAATAATTTTGCCATCTTTCATACGCAAAATACGCGTTGCATACTGGAACGCAAGTTCTTGGTTGTGAGTAACAACAATGACGAGCTTATTTTGTGATATTTTTTTAATGAGTTCCATAACAATAATGGAATTTTCACTATCGAGTGAGCCGGTTGGTTCATCAGCAAGAATGATATCGGGATCATTGGCTAAAGCACGTGCAATCGCGACCCGTTGTTTTTGCCCTCCTGAAAGGTACGGGGGTCTTTTGTGAACAAAATCGGATAATCCAACTTCATTTAGTAAAAATAAAGCGCGAGCACGTCGATACTCGGGCGTTTTTCCATTTAAGGTCATAGCTAGTTCAACATTTTCTAAAATAGAGAGATGATTAATTAAATAATGATTTTGGAAAACAAATCCAACATTATTGTTGCGATAGGTATCCCAATCACTATCTTTAAAATCCTTTGTTGATTTTCCATTGATGAGCAAATCACCACTCGTATAGTGATCAAGGCCACCAATGATATTCAGTAGGGTGGTTTTACCACTACCAGAAGGACCTAAAAAAGCAACGAATTCTCCCTTAGTAAAACTCGTTGATATCCCTTTTATTGCCCGTTCATAGGTGTTGCCCACTTGGTAGTCTTTAATGATATTGGTTAATTTAAGCATCCTATCACCCTACTCCATTATATTAGCATAGAATATCAAAAATGAGCGAAATATTTTTGAAAAATAAAGATAAGTAATGCATTTAAACAAGATTTAATTGTTTTTTCATTCGTTGTTTACTTATGATACAATTGTGCTATAATACACTAGTGCTTTTAAGAAGGTGAACGTATGAAGATACGAAATATTGCGATTATTGCTCACGTCGACCATGGTAAAACTACTCTTGTCGACCAATTATTACGAAAATCCGGAACTTTTCGCGACAATGAAGAAATTGCCGAACGGGTTATGGATAGTAATGATATAGAGCGTGAACGAGGAATTACTATTTTAGCCAAAACAACCGCTATTAATTATAAAGACTA
>CAYOYG010000062.1:0-5648 GCA_964408135.1 uncultured Eubacteriales bacterium
CGACCTCTGCTAAATTCGAGTAATCATAAACAAATCAAGTAGAACATCTTAAAGGAAAAAGGATTCCGACCTCTGCTAAATTCGAGTAATCATAAACAGTGGTGCGAAAAGAATAACTTAAAGAAGAGATTCCGACCTCTGCTAAATTCGAGTAATCATAAACCGATAAGCACTCCTAACACGCTCACAAAGAGATTCCGACCTCTGCTAAATTCGAGTAATCATAAACTCTAACTGGAAAAGATAAATTCTAGTGATTGATTCCGACCTCTGCTAAATTCGAGTAATCATAAACTCGGCATAATAAGGTTTACCATCAAACTTAGATTCCGACCTCTGCTAAATTCGAGTAATCATAGTAAAACAAATAGAATAGATTCGTTAAGTGGATGACTACCAACGGATTGAACCCTGGTTTATTTTCTGTTGATAGTTGTTTTATTATTTGAATGAACGAATAATTATTTAAATTGTATTATTATTTATTATAAAAAAATCTTCTTAACAATCCTTTTATTTGTGCTATGATTACATATATAGTATTGCATTCCTATTTCTTAACAAACAAAATTTATCTAGGAGGACAAGACCCATGGATGATAAGACGCTCTTATATATCCTCATCGCACTAGTGGGTGCTTTGTTCTTTTTAGGTATAATCATCGCCAGTATTAACAAACATCAGAATCAAGATGATTTTGAAATTGATATTCAACTAAATCAAAAGGAGGAAGTGAAGGTTATGGAACACTATGATAATCGTAATTTTGAGGAGCAATCTCCTCTAGAAAAAGATACATTTGATTATGGCAGACAAGCTAATTTGTCTATCAATGATCTCATCGTCTTGTCTGATTATTATAATGAAGGAAAACGAGCCAAAAATATTAATAATCTTCTGCCATTAATCCATAATTATGTTCAAAGAGCGAAGGCTTCTCCAAGCAAAGAATGGCTTGGACGTTATTTATCCTATGCATTGGATATGTATTCACAAGATGTATACGAGTTTTGGGCGAAAATCTATGCCTATGAAGTATTAAATCCTCGCAGTGTTCCTTTACATCGCTTGGATGAATTACGCAATGTTACTATAGAAGAAATAAAACTATTGAATCGAATCGGACCTTTTGTGTTTAACGAAGAATATCTATTTCGTAATACATTGGTCAACAATTTCTATTATCAGGAATCAGATATAGAAGAATTGTTTGCTTATGGTCTTGTCGATAGTGAAAAAGGCGATGGACTTGCATTTTCAGTAGCAAGTCATTCGTTGCTCCAATTCTATGACCATCGCTTGGTAGCCAATGTGAGGGCAAAAAATGGGGACCTCTGCAGTCTACAGATTTCCACCTATAAACTGACAAAGCGAGCACTAGAATTGCTTACAATAATGAATCACCCACAAAATGGTGATTACTTCATTCGTAATTTTGCGAGTATTCGTGATGAAAAACGCAATCAAAATGTAAAAATCACTATCCATAAGATTTTACAAAAATCCGGTGATCAGATTGAATTTGAAGAAGATTCGCTTCTTGAAGATTAAAAATAAAACTACGAAAGGAAGATGAATATGGTTTTATCGCTGAGTCCTACTAATATTGCCTTGCTTGTTATACTAGGCGTTTTTTTATTGCTTGTCATAGTCTTATTTTTACTAAGTCGCGTTAAAGGTTTTCGCTCGGAAAACTATGTACCACCAGTTGTGAATAAAATCAAGAGCTCTGAGGCTGAAAAGAAAGCCATCCATATCACAACACAACTAGAAAATATAGTCAATATGGCTAAATCCAAAGGCTTACATGTCGATTTGCAAACCGATGATGAATGGTTGCGTCGGTTCTATAACTACGCATCAAGAATTATTCAAAGCGACTTACAAGCGATGTGGGGAGATATTCTGGTTTTTGCCCTTCAAAACCCTGGAAAATTATCGTTACATACATTAGAAGTTTTAAAAAGTACCAATGTATCAGAAATGAAATTGTTCAGTAAAATTGGTCAATTTATTGTTAACAACGAATTTATCTTTTCCGATGTAATTGTCAATGAAAAATATTTTTCCTATAGTGAAATTATGACTCTACAAGAAACCGACTTAATTCACGATAGTTCATTTGTCCCTATCAGTAAGAAACTCGAAAAGGACCAAAAATATGAATTAACCAATGGGAATCTCATTGTCTCCATTAGCAATCCGAATGACACTCCTTATGTGTTAAACTTTCCTATCTATGAACTGAGTAAAGCAGGGTCGGAAATTACCGCAATTATTCGTACTAAGGGCAACGACGAATGCTTTATTCGTAATATTAAAGATATTAAGCAAAAGAATCGCAATTTAGTAATAAAGGTATATAATAAAGACGACAAAAAGGAAATAAATGTTTTCCAGTAAAAGGAGATTGATAACATGAAATTAGATGGATTTGGACTGTTTGTTAAAGATATTGACAAAATGGTTTGTTTTTACAGCAAAGTACTTGGTTTTGAAATTCAATATGAAGAAGGAGATAATCATGTTTACCTGCATAAGGATGGCGTTCTATTCATGATGTATACCAGAAAAGAATTTGAACAAATGACAGCCAAAAAATATACCTACCCGAAAGGCTTAAATGGTACTTTTGAAATGGCTTTTAGTGTAAAAGACTACCATGCTGTTGATGATACTTTTGCTGATGTGGTTGCCAAGGGTGCGCAACCAGTGATGGAACCAACTACCGAACCGTGGGGTCAAAGAACTTGTTACATTCAAGATCCAGAAGGTAATCTAATTGAGATTGGATCCTTCAATGTCGGTAATTATAAAGAAGCGGAATAAAAAAGAAATGCAAACCAAACGGTTTGCATTTTTATTTTGTTGAATACTAATCTTGAGCAGGTAAGGAAGGTTTGTATTCGCGTTTTTTTAATTGATGATCAATTTGAAGAATTGCTCCTTTGCTGCCGCCAGCATTTTCAAATAATAAGATATTATCATTCGCATTTCTTTCTTCTTCTCCTTGTTCTTTGATATACCATTGAACAAAGTTTTGTGTGAGATAGTCTTTTTCTTTTCCAGCAACTTCTAGAATGTTAATAATACTTGCTGTGACAAATTGTTCGTGTTTTAAGGCTTCAACTAATGGTTCTTTTAAATCTTTATAGGTTAGTTCAGGTTTTGCAATTAAGTCTAAGACTACTTTACCACCGATGTGTTGAATGTATTTAATAAAGCCCATCGCATGATCTCTTTCTTCTTGAGCTTGAATTTCAAACCAGTTGCCAAAGCCATCATAACCTAACTCACGATAGTAATTAGCCATATCAAGATACAAATAGGCAGAGAATAATTCACGGTTGACTTGCAGATTTAATAAATCGACTACTTTTTTGTTTATCATATTTTTCAATTCCTTCTTTCTTTTGTGAAAGCAACGAACTCTCACTTTTTTCATGGTTTCATCATAACAAATTGTGATTTATGTTGACTAGTAATATGCACAAGAAACTTGGTTTATTCGTAGACGACTAAATTTTTGCCGCGGCGTTTTGCTTTATAAAGATTAATGTCAGCTTCATTGATCAAAGCAGTTAATGTCGTTTCATCGCACCATTGTTTAACACCTACGCTAATTCGCAACTTCAATGATGTATTTTGACCATCTTTAAATAGTTTTGATTCCACTTCAAAACGAATTTTTTCTGCTAGCGCAATGGCTTGTTCTTTTGGCATATTGCTGAGTCCAATGATAAATTCATCGCCACCATATCGTCCAATAAGAGCCTCTTGTGGAAGGCAATAGCGTGTAATTGACGATACATGGGATAATACTTTATCGCCAGTAATATGACCATATAAGTCATTAATGGCCTTGAAATCATCAATATCAAACATAATAATAAATAGATTAGTCTTATGCTCTTTGGCGTTGTCAAATAATTCCTGTAGTCGTTGTAGGACGTATTGACGATTAAAAATATTACATAACGCATCGTATTGAGCCATGCGAATTAGTAGTTGACCTTCGACTTTTTCAGTAATATCCATACAACTACCAATGAAGCCAATAAAAGTGCCATCTGAATTATAGATAGGAACGCCACGATCGTTAATCCATCGATATTGTCCATCATGACGTTTTAATCGATAATCCATCTCAAATCGGGCTTGTTGTTTAAAATTATCAAGATAAATTTTTACGCAACGATCATAATCGTCAGGATGGACTCCTTTGGCCCAACCAAATCCGCATTCATCCTCAAAGGAATGACCTGTAAAATCCAACCAAGTTTTATTGAAATAGTCACACTCTGTGGTTAGATTAGAACGCCAAATCATATTAGGGGAAGATTCGACAATCAAGCGATATTGTTCGAAGTCAAGTTTCATAGATAGACCTCCATTATTATGTTTGCGGAGTGGGTGAATCGATACTTGTATTATAACGAAAAAACGACATGTTTACAAGCATACTGAAAGATAAGTGAATATTGAACGATAAATCAAATATATCATTCTAAAAAATGTAGTGAGGAGTATTGAGTAAATAAATGGTTACAATCCATGTATATATTGCCTTTTCTTTTTCGCAAAGAAGCGTTATTATGTATGCATGACAACTGAATGTTACTCTAAGTTGATAGATGATTAATATAGAGATATTCGCTGGTTGTCGTTATAAAAGAGAGAGTGATATGTAATGAAAGAAAAAGAAAAAGTAATGATTGTTGGTGTTTGTATCAACAATGATCAAGAATTCAATGAGTCGATGGAAGAATTAAAAAATTTATGTGACGCATGCAATTTGTTAGTTGTCGATCAAATGGTTCAAAACTTAAAGAAAGTAGTAGGACCAACTTATGTGGGTGAAGGCAAGACTCAAGAGATTAAACAACGAGCGAAAGATCTGGGGATTACGACATTGATTATTAATGATGATCTATCACCAGCACAAGGCCGAAATCTAGAAGAGTTAACCGAATGTAAAGTGTTAGATCGCAGTGGATTAATACTAACTATTTTTGCTTCAAGAGCAAAGACAAAAGAAGCGAAATTACAGGTTGAAATTGCGGCTTTAAAATATCGACTTCCACGTTTAATTGTTACCGATGCTGGACTTTCACAACAACGCAGTGGGGCTGGCAACCAAAACAAGGGAACAGGCGAAAAACAAATCGATTTGAATCGCTTGCAAATTCGCTTAAAAATTACCGAATTGGAAAGTCAATTACAAGCAATTGTGACCGAAAGAGAGAATCGTCGACGCAAGAGAAAACGCAATGAAATTCCAACCATTGCAATTGTCGGATACACAAACTCAGGTAAATCGACCTTAATGAATTATTTGGTTAATCATTATTCTAAAAACGAAGAAAAACAAGTGTTCGAAAAAGATATGTTATTTGCGACACTTGATACCTCGGTTCGTCAAATTGTACTCGATGATAAAAAAACATTTTTACTCTCCGATACCGTAGGCTTTATCTCGCGGCTACCCCACGATTTAATAAAAGCCTTCCGTTCGACGCTTGAAGAAGCAAAAGAAGCGGATTTGATTTTACATGTTGTTGATGTTTCAAACGAACATCATTTTTCGCAAGAGATTGTTACCTTGGAAACACTTGCTGATTTAGGCATCGCCGCTACTGAAATGGTT
>CAYOYG010000063.1:0-5633 GCA_964408135.1 uncultured Eubacteriales bacterium
CAAGAACTGTTCCTAGTGTGGAGAAAAAGTCACCACAGAATGTAATAAAGATAAGTGGAATCGCCGACCAAGTAAAGACCGTTGCAAAATCAAATTTAAAGATTATATTTTCAACTGTACCAAAACTTGGAACCGCGAAAATCGATGAAATATTCGTAATTGGAGTAGCAGCTCCTGGAACTTTAACAAATAAACCAATGACCGTTACCGCCAAGATGCCAATTAAGATACCGCCACGAACTTTTAAGGCTTCAAGAATACATATGATAGTTAGACCAACAATGGCAAGCAAAACCGCTGGATTGGCATAGTTACCCATACTGATTCCATTGGTAAAATTACCAATGCCGGAGTTTTTAAATCCAAGATAAGCAATGAAGAACCCAATCGCAGCCCCAATCCCGATTTTAATATTTTTCGGAATCATACGCACGATCAAGTCGCGAACACCGATGGCCGTTAAAACAACAAAAATAATCCCTGAAACTAACGTGATTGCCATCGCACCACCGAAAGGTAATGCACCACTACGAACCAAGGCTCCAAACATGAAGTTTGATCCCATACCAGTCGACAAAGCAAATGGCATTTTTGCATAAAAAGCCATCCCTAACGTAATAATACCGGAGATTAAGGCACACATAATCATGATTGCTTGTGCTGAGATATAAACACCATTCGAATCGGTAATACCTGCACTACCAAAGCCTACAATTGAACCTGGTTGTGTCGCAAGGACATAAGCCATCGTCATGAACGTCGTCACACCGGCGATGATTTCGGTTGAGACTTTGCTGCCTTTTTTTGAAACAGCAAAACGTCTATCTAACCGCTTAGATAAATTTGCAAACATATTCTTTTTCCTCCCTATTTATTCAATATTTTGCCTTGTCAAGACATCATTTTAGACAAAATACTAATAAATAGTAGGACTTATTAGTGATGTTTTGTCATAGTATTTCATTTACGGTGAAATGTAGAGACTGCTTACCATATTTAAGCATTATATGATCGTCATTGACCCTAGCATAGTATCACAGATTTTAGATTATTGCAAGAAAAAGCGGGTAAAAAAAGGAGTAAATGATTACTCCCATTCTATCGTAGCTGGTGGTTTGGAGGTGATATCGAGAACGACGCGATTGATACCTTTTACCTCATTAACTATACGGGTAGAGATTTTTGCTAAGACATCATAAGGAATTCTGGCCCAATCGGCTGTCATCCCGTCAATTGAGGTGACGGCACGAATACCGATCGTATAATCATAGGTGCGTTGGTCCCCCATGACGCCGACGGATTTCATATTTGGCAAAGCGGTAAAATATTGCCAAATTTCACGATCTAATCCAGCTTTCTTAATTTCTTCTTGTAAGATGAAATCACTATCTTGAACCAATTTCAATTTTTCTAAGGTTACTTCACCTAGAACGCGAATCGCTAAACCCGGTCCCGGAAATGGTTGACGATACACAATTTCATCGGGAAGTCCCAATTTTTTACCCAATACCCGAACTTCATCTTTAAACAAAGTGTTGAGAGGTTCAATCAATTGGAGGTTCATATCTTTTGGCAAGCCTCCTACATTATGATGAGACTTGATGGTTTGGGCGGTTTTTGTCCCAGATTCGATAATATCGGTATAGAGAGTACCTTGTGCTAAAAATGTAATATCGTTTAGTTTCTTGGCTTCTTCTTGAAACACATAAATGAATTCATTACCGATAATTTTACGTTTTTGTTCTGGATCGGTTATCGATTTTAGTTTATTTAAAAATCGATCTTGAGCTTGAACTGCAATCAGTTGAATACCAAAATGGTCTTTAAAAGTGGAAACTACACCTGCTGCTTCCCCTTTTCGTAATAGTCCATGATCGACGAATATACAAATTAATTGGGGACCAATTGCTTTATGAATCAAAGCGGCAACTACAGAAGAATCAACCCCGCCAGAAAGGGCACATAAAACTTTATTGTTTCCCACTTTTTGTTGAATTTTAACGACTTCTTGTTCGATGAATTTATCCATATTCCAGTTTTTAGTAGCTTGGCATATTCCGAAAACAAAATTATGCAGGATCGTCGAGCCAAATTGGGTGTGAACGACTTCCGGATGAAATTGTAATCCATAGATTTGGTGTTGACTATCGCTCATCATGACATTGGAACATTGTTTTGAACAAGCATCAATGGAGAAACCAGTAGGTGGGATCGCCACATAATCACCATGTGACATCCAGACAACTTGCTCGCTTGGTAAAGATGCCATTAATGGATTTGGTGTAAGCAGTGTAATCTCTGCTTTTCCATATTCACTTGAACTACCCTTTTCGACTTTTCCACCTAGAAGTTGACCTATCAATTGCATCCCATAACAAATACCAAGAATTGGTATTCCTAAGGTGAAGATTAATGGATCGACCAGAAAAGCATTCTCGGCATAAACAGAATGTGGTCCACCCGAAAAAATAATGCCTTTGATAGAAGAATCCTCTTGTATTTTTTTCACTGGATAGTGGCAAGAGACGAGTTCACTATAAACACCCATTTCGCGAACACGTCGTGCAATCAATTGATTGTATTGACTACCAAAATCAAGAACCAAAATCTTATCTTTGCTCATCGTGAATAATTGGGAGCTTCTTTGGTTAGCTCAACATCATGTGGGTGTGATTCAATTAGACCAGCATTACTGATTTCAATAAACTTGGTTTTTTCTTTTAAATCTTGGATGGTTGGGCAACCACAATATCCCATACCCGCTTTTAATCCGCCGACAAGTTGATACAAAACATCTTCAACCATTCCCCGATAAGGAACGCGGCCTTCAATGCCTTCTGGAACTAATTTTTTCATTTCTTTTTGGCCTTTTTGGAAATAGCGATCACTCGATCCCCGTTGCATCGCTGCTAAGGAGCCCATACCAACATAGACTTTATATTTACGACCATTGTAATATATTTCTTCGCCAGGTGCTTCATCACAACCAGCTAAAAGACTACCGAGCATAACCACATCGGCTCCAGCGGCGATGGCTTTTGGAATATCACCAGAAAATTTGATACCCCCATCGGCAACGACACAGACATTATGTTTTTTAGCGGCTTGATAGACGTCATTAATGGCGGTTAATTGAGGAACACCAACGCCTGCAATAACACGAGTGGTACAAATAGAGCCAGGACCAATCCCAACTTTAACGGCATTGACTCCTGCTTCGATTAGGGCAATTGCTGCTTCACAATCAATAATATTACCGCCAATAATTTGGAGTTTTGGATAGGCTTGACGAATTTTTTTTACTGCTTCAATGACGCCTCTTGAATGACCATGAGCGCTATCAAGAGCAATGACATCCACTCCTGCATCCACTAAAGCTTTGACCCGTGGTAGTAAATCATCATCAACTCCGACGGCAGCGCCAACACGTAAACGGCCTTGTTCATCTTTGCAAGCATTTGGGTAGGTCGTTACATTATCAATATCTTTTAGCGTGATTAATCCCGCTAACGTTCCATCTTCATTGATAATTGGCAGTTTTTCAATTTTGTTTTTTATGAGCAATTTCCGAGCTTCACTGATGCTAATGCCCTTCTTGCCAGTGATGAGTTTTTCTTTGGTCATCACTTCGCGAATTTTCATATTTAAATCTTCGCAATATTTAACATCGCGATGGGTCACAATCCCAATTAAGAAGTTTTTATCATCCACAACCGGTAATCCCGAAATTCCAAACATAACATGATAATCTCGTACTTTCGCAATTTTATCTTCTTCACGGACAGTAAATGGATTGGAGATCATTCCGCTTTCTACCCGTTTCACTTTGGATACTAAAAATGCTTGTTTTTCGATGGGAAGATTTTTATGAATAAAGCCAATTCCGCCTTGACGAGCAAGACAAATAGCCATGGCTTCTTCAGTGACTGTATCCATCGCTGCCGATACAATCGGTATGTTTAATTCAATACTCGCTGTCAAAAAAGTCTTTAGTGCTACTTCGCTTGGTAAGACACTTGAATAACGTGGAATTAACAAAACATCATCGAACGTATAACCTTTTTTAATTACTTTTCCATTCATTGAATCATCCATAATTACCCTCCAGTTAAAATTTTCAAAATTATACCATATTCAATTCGTATTGCAACATGTTTCCGTAAGATGAATGATAAATAAATAGATATTATTACCCTTAAAAAGAGACTTCTTTGATTGCGGATAAGATTTAAAACTATGTATAATAAACACTATATGAATGGATATATTATTGTTTGGTAGTCGATTTGTCAAATCAATAAAGTCAACAAATTAATACTCTTAAAAATAGGGTTTATGGCCAAAGGCCATCCGCTAATTGTCCTTTTTTTCACGTTTTTATCATGGAAGTTATTTATCTTTTTATTTAAATATGGTATCATTTTTACCAGGTATCTATATTTTCAAAAAAGGAGAAATTAGAATGAACGTAAAAGAGTATATTGCTCAAAGAACAATTACAACCGAACAAGCCGTTAATATGCTAAAGAACAATGACTATATCTTCAGTTCTGGTGCTGGCTCAGAAGCCAAAGAATTTAATGCTGCTTTACCTGCTTACTTAAAGTCAAAGGGCATCAAGATTAAATTTCACAGTGCTTTATTCATGTCACCACTTCCACTTTTCTTAAATCCTGAATTCAAAGACTATATTGAATTTGATTCATTCTTCTATAGTGGTTTACTGAAGATGGCTGCTGGTAATGGCTATTGTGATTACCGCCCAACTCATCTTCGCAATGCTGCTGATTACATGGTAAAAGGTGGATGCGAATTTGATTATTTTGTTGGTTTATTCGCGATGCCAGATGAACACGGATATGTCAACTTAGCCGCTGGCGACATCGCTGAATCACTTCACTTAAGAAGAGCGAAAAAAGTCATCGCCTATATTAGCCCAAATGCACCAAGACTATTTGGTGATGTTACAATCCATATTAGTGAAATCGATTATTTTGTTAATACACAACAAGCACCAAACGCATTACCTGCAGAACCATTAACCGAAGATGATCATAAAATTGGTCGCTATGTTGCTAGCCTAGTTGAAGATGGCTCAGTCATTCAACTTGGTATCGGTGCTATTCCAAATGCTGCCGCTCTTGCTTTAAAAACAAAGAAACATCTTGGTGTTCACACCGAAATGCTTGGCGATGCCATTATGGAATTAGTTGAAGCCGGTGCGATTGACAATACGGCTAAGAATTTCTTTCCACGTAAGATTGTTACCGCATTCTCACTTGGTTCGCCAAAATTATATGCCTTTTTGAATAATAACCCATCCGTATTACACTTCTCTGCTTCTTGGACGAACAACCCATACATTATCGGTCAAAATGACAAAGTGGTTTCCATTAACTCTACTCTCCAAGTTGACTTCTCTGGTCAATGCTGTTCTGAATCTGTTGGCCCAGTTCAAATCAGTGGAACCGGTGGTCAATTTGACTTTGTTCTTGGTTCAAGATTATCAAAAGGTGGAAAATCCATTATTGCCTTAAAATCCACTTCCGAAATTAAAGATCCAAAAACTGGTGAAAAACGTGTTGTATCTAAGATTGTTCCTATGTTGAATCCGGGTGCTGCTGTATCAACAC
>CAYOYG010000064.1:0-5527 GCA_964408135.1 uncultured Eubacteriales bacterium
AAAATTGGCATCCATAAGGTCATAAAAAACTCTGCCCTTGGTAACCGATGATTTCTAAACAGGACATAGAGAGTCGGAATGAGTAATTGCAAAAACATAAAATAATGTACGCCTGCATACAAGTTATCAGCAATAAATCCATCTTGATAATTTGATTTAAATAACATCCCATTCGCATATAAAACCGATGTAAGAGTTATATACACTACATCTATTATAACCATACTTAGAATCATTTTTTTATTAATTTTCCGAGGTTTAAAAATATAGTGGTGCACTAATAGAAACCACAACAATGGGAGAGATTCACCCGCCAGCAAGATTATGAGATTTGCCACTTGGCTAATCCAAAAATAGGATTTTGGAATAATAGGATACGATGCTTTAATGGTATCAAAAATCAATAATCCAGCTATTAAATAAAGCATACAAGAAAATATTTTTTGTGTATTTGAGACTCTGTTACCAGGTCCAAGTCGTGAAAATACAACAACAAGCAACATCAAAAAAGAAAGGGAATTTATAATTAACTCATCAAATAAAAGCATAAACTCCCTTCTCTCTTAATTAAATAAATTATTTATTTTGTGCATGCGTCTAGTCATTAATTCCATAAAATATAAATTCTTCTGGTTCATTCGATGTTTGAACCTTTTTTGGCTTAGCATTTGCTTTGCGTTTAGCAGTAATATTAGCGACCAATTTTTCTAACCACAACCAGAATAATGGAGCAATGAAGATGGATGAATACGTACCTGCAACTAGTCCAATTAACATTGCTAGATTAAAGTTAAAGCTTGCTTTACTACCAAGAACAAGTAAGGCAATGACCGTTAAAATAGTAGTAGTCGTTGTACGTACAGAACGTTCAACCGTTTGTTGTAGGGACAAGTTCATATAAGCCACCCGTTTTTCGTTGTCCAAGTGCTCATTGCGTTTTTCACTGATGTTTTCGCGTAACCGGTCAAATGTAACAATAGTATCATTGATAGAGTAACCAATAATCGCAAGAACAGCAGAGACAAATTCAATATTTACTTCTAAGCGGAAGATGATGAATATTGCCACCATGAACAACGAGTCATGAATAAGGGCTAATACTGCTGAAACAGCATATGTAAATTTAAATCGAACAGCTACATATAATACAATGAACAATGAAGCAAACAGTAATGATTTAAAGGCATTATTCACAGTACGGGCACCAACAATTGGTGAAACATAGTTAATCGTGAAGTTACTTTCAAACATAAATATACCTTCGTCTTCGTTATAAAAATCGGCACGTTCAAGTTCAAATTTTTCATCAATCGTAGTGAATGCTTCATACGATATTTCTGCTTTATAACTGACTGAAACGGAGTAAATCGTGTATTGATTATCAGTAATAGTTAAATTATATTTTTCAAAAATACTTTCATAATTGCCAAATTCAGCAGCAGTCAATGTAATGACTTCTTCTCCAATGATGATTTGATCTGGACTATAACCAACAACTTCATCACTGCTAAAATAATCATTGATTTTTTCAACACTACTAAAATCAGGATTAATTGTTTTAAAATAGATTTTAGTGCCTTGGCTGAATTGTAAACCGAGATTGAATGCAGAACCAATGGTTAACTGATAAACAATTGCAGCAATCAATCCTATTCCAATAACTCCAAAGGAACCACGGAACCATTTCTTAGCCCTTTTCATGAAGTCAGTTTTGGCAAATTTCCCAAAATATCGTTGGGTTTCGCCTTTTTCAGGATTTGGTATATATTTATTCTTAGCTCCAAACCAATTTTTTCTGTTTTGAAGTGCATCAGATTGACATAGGAACGATAAGAGAACTTTTTGCAAGAAAACCATGATGATAACGGTAAAGAATATCGATATAATCAACATAGTAGCAAAGCCTTTGACCGTTCTTGTACCAAAGAAGTAAAGCGAGAACGCAGCAATGAGGGTTGTAATGTTGGCATCCATAATAGTTGATAGGGATTTTTCATTTCCATCATTAAAGGCTTTACGCAAGGATCGACCTTTATATAATTCATCTTTCGTTCTTTCAAATGAAATAATACTTGCATCAACAGCCATCCCGATTGCGATTACTGTAGCGGCAATAGTATCTGGTCCATACTCACCTTTCATCCAATTAAAAGCAACAAGAGAAATGATGACATAGACAATCAAGCTGATGGCAGAAGCCACACCGGCTAAACCATAGAAATATATCATAAAAAGCGAAACAGCAGCTAATCCAACAACCCCAGCGATTAATGATTGATTAAAAGCAGTGCTACCATAGGATGCACCAATGGAGGATACAGACAATTCTTCAAGTGTAAAATTAATGGAACCAGCTCTAATTTTATTCGCCATATTGGCGGCAGTTTCTTGGTCAAAAGAACCAGTAATGATGACATCAGAATAGAAAGTTTGACTAACTGTAGCATCGGAAACAAGCTTTTTAGCAGCTGTTGGGTTTTCATTGATTGTTTGATAACTATCGCCAGTAAACCCATCGTCATTTGCACTATGGTCATCGTTATACCATTCTTGGAATCCTAGCCAAATGACAACACGATTATTACCATCTGTCTTTGAGGAAATTTGACTGGTAATTTGCGCAAATAATGCCGAGTTTTTAATTGATAGCTTAACAACTGGTTGACCTTCTTGATAGTCTAAAACAGCGCCATTACGATCGGATAGCAATTCTTCTGCGGTTGCAAGTAGATTGTCATCAACATCGCGGAAAGTGATTTCAGCATTTGACGTGATTAAATCACGAATAGCAACGGTTTCTCTTTCGTTTTTTGAAGCAATTGTTACACGAACCATGTCATCACCTTCGGCAGTAATTAATGGATTTTTTACTCCCGCAATGTCGATACGATTGACTATAACATCGGATGCGGCGGAAACCGCACTTGCCTTTTCACTACTACTATATTCGTTACCATCACTATCGAGAACTTGGTAAAGAATTTCAAATCCGCCTTTAAATTCAATCCCTTGATTCATATTACCAACGATACTTGGTAAATTGATCATTGCGATTGCCAAAAGTGTTAACGCCATAATTAGGAAAGCAAATAATCTGCGCATTGTATCCCTCCGTGCTTAATTAAGTCAGCAGTTGTAAAAGAATAAATATCATTTTTGATACTTTTACCATCTGTTTTCAAGCAAACAAATAACAAAAAAAGGTTTGGCAAAAGTATTGCTTCATTAGTTTAGCATTATTGATTTTAAATATCAATATTTATATTTATAAAAAGACCGAAAAAATGAGCATAAAAAGCAAAAAAACGACTATAAAAGTCGCTCTTGATAAACAATTTTTAAATGGGAATAGGCTTTTTCTGTAGCAATCCGACCGCGAGGAGTACGATTAATCATTCCAATTTGAAGTAAATACGGTTCACAAACATCTTCTAGCGTCATAATTTCTTCACCAATTGCGGCCCCAATAGCATCAAGTCCGACTGGTCCACCTTTAAATCGTTCAACAATTCCCTTTAAGTAGCGAATGTCAATTTGGTCTAATCCAAGCGAATCAACACCAAGGGCTTGTAATGAATTCCTCGCTATTTCTAGGGTGATTTTGCTATTTCCTTTGACGGTAGCAAAGTCGCGAATTCTTTTGAACAATCGATTGGCTACCCGCGGTGTCCCACGTGATCTTTTTGCGATTTCATAACAGGCATCGCCTTCGATTGGATAGGCAAAAACATGACTAGTTCGTTCGATGATTTGTCGGAGTTCATCAATTGAGTAATATTCCAATTTCAAGACAATTCCAAAGCGGTCCCTTAATGGTGATGTAATATCACCAACTCGCGTTGTTGCACCAACTAAGGTAAAAGGAGGGATATCTAATGTTATTGCACGTGCTCCAGAATCTTTACCAATGATTACACTAATTTTATAATCTTCCATCGCTGAATATAAAACTTCTTCCACCACTCTTGGTAACCGATGAATTTCGTCAATAAATAGAATATCCCCAGCGGATAGCGTCGATAAAATAGCCGCTAAATCGCCGGTTTTTTCTAAACTTGGACCACTTACTGTTTTAATTTTACCTTGCATCTCATGGGCAATTACATAGGCTAATGTCGTCTTGCCTAATCCTGGAGGCCCATATAAAAGTACATGATCCAACGCTTCATTGCGTTTAAGAGCAGCCCCCATAAAAACTTTCAGGTTATCCTTAACTCCATACTGGCCAATATAATCATTAAGGTTTTGGGGACGTAGTGACATTTCTTCATCGCTGTCGCTGACCATTACATCAAGAATTCTTTCCATCATTATTATCACCCCTTACTTCATTAACTTAAGGGCAATTCGTAAATATTCCTCACTACTATGCACTTCATTACCGATTTTTGCAATGACACGTTCGACTTCACTTGCTTTAAATCCAAGTTGCTTTAAAGCTTCTTTCGCATCCTCTAACGCTTGATTCGAAGGTGTTTTTGCGCCACTTTCAACCATCACTAATTTTCCTTTTAAATCCAAGATGATTTGTTGTGATGCTTTCGGACCAATGCCTGGAAGTTTTTTCAAATAACTTGTATTCCCTGTTTCGATGGCGCTCACCAAAGCCTCATAGGTGGTTGCACTGAGCATTGATATGGCTGTTTTAGGACCGATACCTGTTACTTCAATTAGTTTTAAAAACAAAGCTTTTTCTTCTTTTTGCTTAAAGCCAAAAAGTAGGGTTCCATCTTCTTTAACATGAGCATAAAGAAAAACGCGTTCTATCCCCATATATTTATAATCTTCTGGATGGGCAACTAAAATATGATAACCAATATCATTATTTTCTAGCACAATATAATCTTTATTTACTTCTGTTATCGTTCCGCGTATATAATTATACATATCATCACCACCGCCATTATATCACAAGAAAAAAGCTTTGTAAAAACAAAGCCTTTTATTTGCGAACGATTGGTTTTGGTGCTTTCGCAAGGGAACGTTTATGTTCACTATTGCGATGCAATTCTTCGATTCTTTTTTGACTAAATTCATCTACAGGGTTACCGAGAAGGTAATCATCTATGACTTTATATTTAACTTTTAATTCATCTTCATCGTATACTCCACTGACTAAACCAGCGGTTGGACGACGATCAATGATTTTTTGTGGAACCCCTAGGGTTTTTGCAGCAGCCCATACTTCTCCTTTTGTCAAACTGACAATTGGAACTAAGTCGACACCGCCATCACCATATTTTGTAAAATATCCTGTATGCCATTCATCAAGATTGTCCGTCCCGACTACGAGATAGCCAAGTGATTGCCCTATTGCGTATAAAGTCGTCATTCTTAACCGAGCTTTTGTATTTGAAAAAGCCGAAGTGGTAGCTGGATTGCTATAATTAATCACACTACTTTTTAGAATTTCAGCTTTTAAGGTTTGGAATGTATCTTTTAAATCGACTGTTATAAATTTTAAATTGCAGGCATTGCAAACCGCTTTCCCATCGATAATATCTTCCACATTTGATTCACATGGCAG
>CAYOYG010000065.1:0-5520 GCA_964408135.1 uncultured Eubacteriales bacterium
TAATATTTTATTATTTTTTTTAAATTGTAATTGGAAAATGAATTCCTTTCTTTTCCTATTGAAATAATGGGTGATAATTAATGCGCGATATTTTATTATACTTCTCGATAATCCATGATGGCGATTGGCAAAAAATTTACGATAGTATTGAAAAGAAAGAGATTGCTGACTTGCAGAAAATTGAAGCGTTTAAAAAAGATATAAATTGTGCGTATGTAACAATAATTGATCCACATTATCCTAAAGCGTTGAAAAATTGTTTTTATCCGCCTTATGTATTATTTTATCGTGGGGATATTCAATTACTTGATTCATCTAAGAAGGTTGGTATCGTCGGTAGTCGTAATCATAGTGAATATGGGACAATAATGGCAGAGCAATTAACGAAAGAATTAGTACAATCGAATCATGTTGTTGTCAGTGGGGCGGCAAAAGGAATTGATATTATTGCCCAAAAAACATGTTTACAACAAGGGGGAAAAACAATTGCTGTTATCGGGAACGGCCTCAATCATTACTATCCAGCGGAGAATAAAAACTATATTAAAGCGATAGAAGAACAAGGATTAGTAGTAAGTGAATATCCACCAAATGCTTTACCTAGGAGAAGTAACTTTCCCAACCGTAATCGAATTATTGCGGCGCTAAGTGAAGCGATAATCGTGGTAGAGGCCCAGCAAAAAAGCGGAACTTTAATTACTGTCAAGCACGCTCTTGAGATGGGAAAGGAAATTTATTGCGTGCCATATCGAGCCACCGAAAAGAGTATGTGCAACGAATTAATCAAACAAGGCGCACAGATGATTGAAAGTATAGATGATTTTAAATTGTTATAAAATGTATGTTATTAATAACATATAAAAAAAGTGTTTGACAAGTGGTAATAAAGGCATAATAATTTAATAGCCAAAGGAGGGATTGCATGAAATTAGTCATTGTTGAATCACCAACAAAAGAAAAAACGATTTCAAAATATCTTGGTAAGGGTTATCGTACTATGGCTTCTTTAGGTCATATACGCGATCTTTCTAAGGAAGGCGAAGAAAACTTGGGAATTGATATTGACCATGATTTTGAACCTCATTACACGACAATGCCAAGTAAAATGAAAACAGTGGCTCGCTTGGAAAAAGCCGCGGCTGATTGTGAAGAAGTGTATTTGGCAACTGACCCTGACCGAGAAGGGGAAGCAATATCCTGGCATATTGCCCAAGTGTTAAATTTGGATCTATCGAAAACAAAACGCCTAGAATTCCATGAAATAACTCCCTATGGGATAAAAAACGCGGTAGAAAATCCACGATTAATCAATCTTAATCTAGTCTCTTCGCAAGAAACAAGACGGATTCTTGATCGAATTATTGGATTTAAACTATCCGGTTTGTTGCGCAATAAAATAAATTCTCAATCGGCTGGAAGAGTGCAGTCCGCTGTTTTAAAACTAATTGTTGACCGTGAAAATGAAATCAATAAATTTGTGAGCGAAGAATATTTTTTGCTCTATATTGATATTAAAGATGGCGAATCGAACTATCAAGCTTTATTAAAACGGCTGGATGATCAAGAAGTAAAAATCACGACATTATCTCAAGCAGAACAAATATTAAATTCTATCAGCGATAAGGTTTTTGTTAAAAGTGTTGAAGTGGTAGAAAAAGACTACTATGCTCGTCCACCATTCACAACTTCCTCCTTACAACAAGAAGCTTTCTCAAAATTGAAATTTTCGACAAAAAAGACTATGGAAATTGCACAATCCTTATATGAAGGTATTGATTTGAAGGATCATCAACAAGGGGTAATTACTTATATGCGTACAGATTCTATACGCATTAACCCTCAATTTATTAATCAAGCGAAAAAACAAATTGAAAATATGTATGGATCAGATTATGTTGGCAAAGCATTTTCACAAAAAGACAATAGTCAAACGCAAGATGCTCACGAAGCAATTCGGCCAACCAATGTGGAATTAACACCTGAAGATATCAAAGAATATTTATCACCAGATCAATATAAATTATATGAATTAATCTATGCTCGTGCGTTAGCTTCGATGATGAAACCGCGGCGTATGCAAGAGACAAATGTTGTTTTATCGGATCAAAACAAAGAATTTGAGTTTTCTGGGTCCTCCATTTTGTTTGATGGGTATTCAAAACTATATAAAAAATATGAAAAACTACCAGAAAAATCGGATGTAAATATTAAAGAAGGTTCAACGATTGAAGTCGTGAAAAAAGAAATTGTTAAAAAGGAAACTTTACCTCCATATCGTTTCAATGAAGGTAGTATTGTAAAAACGATGGAAGAACTTGGTATTGGGCGCCCTAGTACCTATGTTGCTACCATTGATACATTAAAAAAACGTGACTATATCAAAATAGTTAAAAATGTCATTCATCCAACCGATCAAGGAAAATTGACCGTAGAAAATCTAGCAATATATTTTCACAATCTTGTTGATGCAAAATATACCGCAATGATGGAAAAACAACTCGATGAAATTGAAAACGGATCTTCCAATAAATTGGACATATTACATAACTTCTATCACGATTTTGCCGAACAACTTGGTTATGCAAAATCGAATATGGAAAAAATAGCTCCCGTTCTTATTAATGAAAATTGTCCTCAATGCGGGAAACCACTTGTTCAACGTAAAGGCAAATTTGGCGAGTTCGTTGGTTGTAGTGGTTATCCTAGTTGTACATATATTCGTTCAGAAGCTAAAGAAATTCCTGCGAATGCTAAAACTTGTCCGAAATGCAAACAAGGAAAACTTGTTCTGCGCAAAGGAAAGTATGGTGGATTCTTGGGTTGTAACCGCTATCCTGATTGCGACTATATGGAGAAATTTAAAAACTTCAAAAAAACCTAATTCAATTTGGGTTTTTTTATTTTTTTTTATAGATGTGCAAGGTATAATACAGGTATATGAGGTGATAACTATGAAAAAAGGATTAGTTTTTTCAGGCGGTGGAGCGCGTGGTGCTTATGAACTAGGCGTTTGGAAGGCACTAAATGAATTAGGTATACAATTTGATATTGTTACAGGAACATCCATTGGGTCTCTCAATGGGGCTCTTTATGTGCAAGGTGATTATAACAAAGCCGAGGAGCTCTGGTATAATGTCAGTCCCAAAGATGTTGTTTCTACGCAAGAAGAAGACCCAAAAGCTGCCGAACGTGATATTATCTTTCGTTCATTTCTTGGCGGTGTTTCGACAAAACCACTAGAAAATTTGTTGATGGAAAACATCGATGAAGATCGTGTGCGGAACTCATCGATTAAATTTGGCTTTGTTACCGTTAGTTTTCCTAGCATGACGGCCAATTACTTACCAATCGATCAAATTGAAAAAGGAAAACTGCATCTGTCATTGGTGGCTTCATCGACAGTTTATCCCGCTTTTAAGCCGGTAAAAATCGACAAAAAGCTCTATATCGATGGTGGGTTTCAAGATAATTTGCCTATCAATCTAGCTATTGATATGGGGGCTTCGGAGGTGTTTGCGGTCGACTTAAAAGCTGTGGGACTTAAAAAGAAATTGAAACATAAAAATGTGCAAATCACCATTCTTCAACCCAGCAAACCTTTAGGCTCTATTTTACTGTTCGATAAGAACTTAGTTCGGAAAAATGCCCGCATCGGATATTTAGATACCATGCGCCTTTATGGGAAATTAAGTGGCCGAAATATTCTTTTTAAAACCAAGGATTACCGGAAATATTTTTCCAGTATTCAAGAAGCATTTTATGCATGCATCAATCGTACGCTTGCCGATAATGAAAATGATTTCTTTGATTTATTCCGTGTAGTTTCTAATATTTTCTTGTTTAAGAAATCAAAAATGGATTCACCCGTCGATAAACAAAAATTTTTGTTGTACGCCATTGATCAAATGGCATGCATTACCGGGATGGATGATACAGAAATTTATACTTTTGAAACATTTTACAATCATGCCCGCCGAGCTATTGCAAATCCAAATCATGAATCGACTGATTTGAAACAATTACGTCGTCACATCATTTATATCAAAAGTGCGATCAAAAATAATCGATTGAATCCGTTGTTTTTCTTGTCATCAATGGCGAATCCTGGAATCGCCCTTGCTGCGTTCTTAGCCGTTGCTTCTGAACAATTTACCCAACCACTCGAGGCCCATCATGGCGAGTAATAGCATTACCATTATCGGAGGAGGATTAGCCGGTAGTGAAGCCGCATATCAATTAGCTAAACGGGGATATAAAGTTCGTCTTTTTGAGATGCGGCCAAGTGCGAATGCCTATGCCCATCATAGTGATAAACTAGGTGAATTGGTTTGTTCAAACTCATTAAAAAGCGATTCGCTTCAAAATGCTGCCGGATTATTAAAACAAGAGATGCGACTCCTCGATAGTTTAATCATAAAAGCGGCCGATTTTTGCAAGGTACCTGCTGGACAGGCTCTAGCTGTCGACCGGGAAGCTTTCAGTCTCTATATCGATGAAATCATTCGAAAACACCCTAATATTGAAGTGGTTCATCAAGAATGTAGCGATTTCAATCCGGAAGAAACAACGATTGTGGCAACAGGTCCATTAACATCCGAAAAGTTAAGTCCCTTTTTACAACGTCTCTTAGGCAATGATTACCTGTATTTCTATGATGCTGCTGCGCCGTTAGTCAGTAAAGATAAAATTGATTTTAGCAAAGCTTATTATAAATCGCGCTACGATAAAGCTGGTGGCGATGACTATATTAATTGCCCTTTTACTAAGGACGAGTTCTTCACGTTTTATTACGCCTTGATTCGCGCCGAACGCGTAGCTTTAAAAGCTTTTGAAAAAGAAGTACATTTTGAGGGTTGCATGCCGATTGAAAGTTTAGCTGCTCGTGGTTTCAAAACGCTGACATTTGGTCCAATGAAACCGGTGGGACTTGAAACAAGTGATGGAATTCGCCCTTATGCCGTTGTCCAACTAAGGCAAGACAATCAAGCGGGAACGATGTATAACATAGTTGGTTTTCAAACCAATTTGACTTTTTCCGAACAACAACGTGTGTTTCGTCTGATTCCTGGTCTTGAAAAAGTGGATTTTTTACGCTATGGCGTAATGCATCGAAACACATATATTAATTCTCCGGCGTTGTTAAGTCCCAATTTGAATCTAAAGAAATGGCCTCGGACATTCATTGTTGGTCAACTCAGTGGTGTAGAGGGTTATATTGAATCCGCAGCAATGGGTATAATTGGGGCTTTAAATGCTCTGCGCCAAGTGGATAGTCAAGCATTAATAATTCCACCAAAAGAAACCATTATTGGTTCTTTAGTCCGTTATATTAGTGATTCTTCAATTCGTCACTTTCAACCGATGAATGCGAATTATGGGGTTTTAGCAAGCCCTATAACAGATAAAGATGAAATTGCAAGTCAATCAATCAATGCATTAAAGGAGTGGATGAAAGTTGTTAACATATAAAGCGGATTTTATCGCCTATCTTTCCACGCAAAAACGTTACTCACCTCATAC
>CAYOYG010000066.1:0-5318 GCA_964408135.1 uncultured Eubacteriales bacterium
ATTCTAATTCACTTAAATCTTTTGCTGTCAGATGATGACGGACGGCGAGTGCTAAAATATCGGTCCGTTTATCGACGCCCTCAAATCCAACTAGCTGTGCTCCAAGGATTTGTCCATTATCGGGATTGTATAAGGTTTTTATCGTCATATACTTTGCTCCTGGATAATAAGTGGCATGATTTGCAGAACGATTAACATACTTGGCATAATTCATTTTTAATCTTTGAGCTGTCTTTTCATTTATGCCTGTCGATGCCACGGTTAAATCAAATACTTTCAAGATAGAACTTCCTTGAGTCCCTTGATAACTATCTTCTTTTCCGTTAATAACGTTGGCGGCGATTCTGCCTTGCTTATTTGCTGGTCCAGCGAGTGGAATCATAGCAGGTTGCTTTGTGTTAAAATCAATGATTTCAATGGCATCACCAACAGCAAAAATATTAGGATCACTTGTTTGCATTTTGGCATTTACTTTGATACCACCGCGTTCATTTAGAGCTAACCCGGCTTGACGAGCTAAAAGGCTATCTGCCTTTACACCGATTGCTAAAACGACAAAGTCCGTTACTATAGTATCGTTTTTAACATGAACAAGAAGCTCTTTTCCCTCTTGAGTGATTTTATCCAATCCTTGACCTAAGAATAGTTTTACACCTTTTTCTCGCATGTGATTATGAACAATTGTTGCCATATCATAATCCAGTGGTGCAATAACCTGATTTGCCATTTCAACCAAGCTTACTTCAATCCCATTTGCGACTAGATTTTCCGCCATCTCAACTCCGATAAAGCCCCCACCAACAATGACTGCTTTTTTTGGATGATGTTTGGTTATAAAATCTTTGATGCGATAAGTATCGGGAATGTTCCGTAAGGTGTATACTCGATCTAGATTGCTCCCTTCAAATGGCGGACGAATTGGTTCAGCACCAGGAGAGAGTAACAATTTATCGTAACTTTCCTCATATTCACCGCCCCGTGTATAATCGCGTACGAGTATTTTCTTATCCTCACGTTTTATTGCTACGACTTCATGCATCGTGCGAACATCAACATTAAATCGTTGACGAAAACTATCGGGAGTTTGCAATGTTAAATCTTCTTTGTCTTCAATTTCTCCCCCTATATAATAGGGCAATCCACAGTTAGCAAAGGAAATATACTCTCCTTTTTCAAATAAAATGATTTCAGCTTGTTCATTGATTCTCCGGAGACGCGCTGCAGCACTTGCCCCCCCAGCGACGCCACCGACAATTAATACTTTCATCTTTCTCACTCCTTTAATTAATCGTATAATAGCATAGTCATAAAAACTATGCTATGTACATGCACTAAATCCCCATGTTTGTTGATAATCTATTATTCGGTTCTAAGTGCGACAACTGGATTACGCTTTGCCGCAATACTGGATGGTATAAGACCCGCAATAAAAGTCAACACCACACTAAGTACAATCAAAATAATAGCCTTCTCAATAGGTAAGCTAACAAGAAAACTAGTGTCAACGAATTGACTAATTAATAGTGAAATTGGGATTGATAATAAGACGGCAATCACCACACCCAGAACTCCTGCTGTAAGTCCAATAATGGTTGATTCGGCATTGAAGATGCGAGCAATATCTTTTTTCCGTGCCCCAATCGCTCGCATAATTCCAATTTCTCTTGTCCGTTCTACGACTGAAACATAAGTAATAATGCCAATCATAATGGAAGAAACAACCAATGAAATTGCAGCAAAAGCGGTCAGAATTAATGTAATTGTTGAGATTAATGTTGAAATCACACTAGAAATCGTTTCAGCTAAATCGCTATAAATAATCTTGTCTTCTATGACACGATCATCATTATACATATCGAGATAGTCTTTTATCAATTCTTTGGTTTCAAACGAAGTTGGATAGATTTGGATTCCTGTAGGAATAGAGTCACCACCGATAATTTTCATAATACTTTTATATGTCACTTGAGAATTGAAATTTTGACCCGTTAATAAATTGGTTGTATGGTTATCTTTTTGAGCTAATACTATTTGTGAGGCGCCTGCTGTATCTAATACATGGGTTGTTAAAGCTGTTGTATACCCAATCCCCGCGGTTAGCAGTTCACTTGGTGCTTCTGCCTTCACTCGCATGACGCCGACAATTTGTAGAGTAGAACTGCTCGCTTCATACATCGTTTCATAATCGTTACGAGGAACAAATATTCCCCCGATTTGATGATAGTAGTCATCATTTTCAATCACTTTGAATTCCTGACCAATAAAATCACTAATTTGATAATTATCATTGACATCTAGACCAAACGCATTGAGAATCGTGATATCAATTCGATTTTGTTTATCTACAATTAGTACTACTTCATTATAATTTTCGGGATAATGACTTTCTTGTCCTAATAAATCATATTGAGATTCAATAAAACTTCGATTATCCGGGATTTCATTAAAGACGCGTGTGTTACCAAGAATCGATAATCCAGATCCTGTCGTTGTTGCCACTTGAATATAGTTATTACTTGAGGTTTTGCTAAGAAGATGAATACTAACAGCCCGACTATACGATATGGAATTATACCAAGCAGGATTCAGATTGGACAAATAGTCCAAGTAGGATTGATCTATTACATTCACGTGACTCACTATATCACTGGTTTCATCATAGGCATGTAAAATGTTGTCATTCGGAAATTCATTATCATTAGTGGTTGTTGGTGCATTCATCATTCGGTTTGTAGTAACCACATTTTGAGAAATAGTTAACGGAAACCCAGACAATGTATCGCTTTGCATCTTTGTTGTATATAGATTCATCCCATTTGAGATGGCTAGTACCAGAGAAATACCAATGATACCAATACTGCCTGCAAAAGCTGTAATCAAGGTTCGAGCCCGTTTTGTTAAAAGATTCTTAAAACTTGTCTTTAATGCTGTTCCATACGGCATAGAGGTCGATTTTACTTTCATTTTTTCTTGATAATCTGTTGGTTCTTTAACGAAGATTTTCTTTGAATCTTGAACCACTGATCCATCCAATAATTGAACAATCCGATCACTATATTTTTCAGCTAAATCGCTATTATGAGTAACCATAATTACAAGGCGACCATGACTAATCTTCTTGATTAATTCCAAAATTTGAATACTAGTTTTGCTATCAAGAGCTCCGGTTGGTTCATCTGCTAATAGAATTTTAGGATTGTTTACAAGTGCCCGTGCAATCGCGACTCGTTGCATTTGACCACCAGAAAGTTGATTTGGTTTTTTATAAAGTTGATCCGCTAATCCTACTTCCTTCAGGATTTTCTTGGCTCTATCATGTCTTTCGTTGGTCGATACCCCCGCCAGCGATAATGCAATGGCTACATTATCGAGCACATTCAAATGCGGAATCAGATTGTAGCTTTGAAACACAAAGCCGATTGTGGAATTTCGATAAGCATCCCAATCACTTGGATGAAATGAAGTTGTTGATTTTCCATTTACT
The DNA here is from genome assembly GCA_964408135.1 of uncultured Eubacteriales bacterium. Taxonomy (GTDB): domain Bacteria; phylum Bacillota_I; class Bacilli_A; order RFN20; family UBA1709; genus CAYOYG01. The sequence continues at coordinate 3,485 of CAYOYG010000066.1, forward strand.
TGTAAATCTCCTGTCGAGTACTGATCAAGACCACCAATAATATTTAACAACGTGGTTTTCCCACATCCAGATGGACCAATGATCGACACGAATTCATTTTCATCAAACGCAATATTTACATTCTTTAAAGCATAAACTTTATTATTCGCAGTACCATATTCTTTTGTAATATTTAATAGTTGTAACATTTTTCTCTCTCCTATCTATACGTCAAATCTTGTAATTCCCAACAACCTGTTGTATGATTACCCTATCAATTTATAGTAAATTGCTTTTGAATGCAACCAACATTATCGTATCACACGTTGGTTTTGGAGGAAACTATGATCGCAAATTTCATTTCACCAAACAATACAAAACAAAATATTATCGATGCTTTTTGGAGTTTATATCGAACAAAGCGCATTGAAACCATCTCTGTCCGTGAAATTATGCAAAAAGCCGGATATAATCGCAGTACGTTTTATGAGTATTTTACCGATGTGTATAATTTACTCGCCGCGATTGAAGATAACTTGATTAAGGAAGGTGAAGATGGTTTTACTTATGGTCCTCCCTCTATTGAATTTCGCAATTTCATAAAAGGAAATGGTAAGCGTAATGAAGCTATGGATGATTGGACAAACCGTTATGTACTTTTGTACCAAAAGTATGAAGAATATTTACCGGTATTATTAGGAGAAAATGGTGACCCAGCTTTCTTAAAGAAACTTAAAATATCCTTAAAGCGAACTATCTACAATCACCCATTTATTCAAAAAATCCAAAACTCTTTTGAATTAGAGTTAGTTCTAGAGTATAGTATCTCTGCCATTACAGGAGTCTTAACCTATTGGTATACCTTGAAAGAAAGGCCTCCTGTTGAATTACTACTTAAAACCGTATTTGATCTTAATCATGGAACACGATTAAAAGTACTAAATATGCTAAAAGAAGAGTATAAAAACGAAAAAAACAAGTCCTAAACTTGTTTTTTTATTTACTGGTGCCTGAGGTCGGAATCGAACCGACATGAGTTTAACCTCGACGGATTTTGAGTCCGTTGCGTCTACCAGTTCCACCACTCAGGCGAAAAGTGTCTATAATATATCATCTGCCACCATTGATGTCAATTATGGAGCGCCTGACGCGAATCGAACGCGTGACCTAAACCTTCGGAGGGTTTCGCTCTATCCACTGAGCTACAGGCGCAGTTTAAACAAAAAAAGCCCTTTCAGGCTGGAATCGCTGGTGCGGACAAAGGGACTTGAACCCTTAAGCCTTGCGGCGCTAGATCCTAAGTCTAGTGCGTCTGCCAGTTCCGCCATGTCCGCAAAGTGGTGCTGGCTATAGGACTTGAACCTACAACCTACTGATTACAAGTCAGTTGCTCTACCAGTTGAGCTAAGCCAGCTAGAATAAAAAAATGGTGACTCGTACGGGATTCGAACCCGTGTATGCATGCGTGAAAGGCATGTGAGTTAAGCCGCTTCTCCAACGAGCCATAAAAAATGGCGCCTAGTGTAGGGATTGAACCTACGACCAACCGGTTAACAGCCGGTTGCTCTACCGCTGAGCTAACTAGGCAGCTTGCATTCGTGCCTTAATATATTAGCATAATCTATTTATATTTTCAACACTTAAAAGCGATTTTTAAATTCGACTATCTAGTGTCAAATTGCGAACCCATGTTTTCTTTGAAACCAGATAAATTCCAAGACCCATTTTTATAATATCCACGCATTGAACAATTAAATAAAGATAGAAAATTGACAAATTGGTAAAAGTAGCCAAACAATACGCTAAAGGTACGGCTACCAACCACATTGTTCCACTATCAAAGATGAAGGTAATA
>CAYOYG010000067.1:0-4991 GCA_964408135.1 uncultured Eubacteriales bacterium
ATACCAATACTATCAAAGGTTGTTATCTCTATGTCTATAGCGATAGCATTTCTGCTATCGATATTCTATATTTATATGGCAAAGATGATAACTACGTTAATACTTTAGGCAAATATAAACGCATCATTCCATTAGTAGAATAAGGAGGATTACTATGATAGTTTTAAAGCCAACCTATAAAAATGGACAAGTTACTCATCATTATGAAAAAGATTATATGACCATCTACTTTGAAGATGGAAAAATAAAAGCCGAAGGTCTTTATATCCAAAATCAAATGGAAGGGAAATGGCTATTTTATAAAAAAGAAGGCTATCTATGGCAAGTGGGTCATTTTCTGCACAGTCAAAAACATGGTGAGTGGATTATCTATGATAAGCAAGGAAGAATTATAAGTCGAAAAAATTTTTAATTATGTCTTATTTGATAGAAGTATTTTAATCAGTGGATAGTTACCCTGTTTCCCCTAAATAAAAAACCACAGTAATTGTCATTTTGTCAAATGGTTTATGACAAGAAATCTTCTTGCTAATTTATTTCTGGTTTGTTACTATCAAGTAAACATCATAAAAAAAACAACTCTATTTTCATTTATAACAAGGAGATATATCCATGAACGAGATCAAGCGTATCCATTTTTCTACATTCGCGAAAGTATTGAAAAAAATACTAATCTTACTCTTTTTTCTTGTTTTTCTATTATCGTATGCGATGTTTGCCTTCCAAAAATCGCTGACGAGTAATCATCTAAGTTATATTCATGCCTATAATCTCCCATTGCTCAATGAAAAATATTTTGTGTTAAAACAAGGCGATGATTTTAACTCTCGAATTCGTCGTAATGTCGCAGATGAAATCATCTCAAGTCAAAACATCGATACCATCAATTATTATCAAATCACAGGCGTCGATGACTTAACCAACATGGATTTTGATATTCTTCCTGGTAATCTAGATTTGACTTATGATGGAATTGCTCTAAGCAAACAAATGCTCAAAGATAGCATTGAATTAAATCAAGTCTTTCTATCCAAAGATAATAGTCAACCATGGTTAGGTTTCTCTTCTTTACATGAAAATTATGACGATGCTTATGGTAAGTATCTTCAACACGGGGATCATTATTATAAAATCTGTATTATCTATGATTTTGAAATGGGTGATCTTAAAGAGATACTTTATACCCTAGAGTATAATCGGGATTACTTCTATTCCTACTATATTCGAAGAATCTTTGCCCTTTCAAACTCGGAATATTTTTTTAATAATTCATATACTGCACTTAATAAAATTGCTTCTCGAGCGACACAAAAAGATTCTTATACCGTTACTTTCGATGACACTACCTTGGTGAATGATAATCTTCTCTATCAAAGTAGAGCCTCTGAAGCGGCGATTATCCTTGGTGGCGATTCGATGATTGCCGATTTGGATAGTGATAGTAATCTATCCTTTTCGGTTCAAGGAGAAAATGACATTTATATTAGTCTTTCTTTATATAATCGGATATTTGATTCACAATATATACCAGGTAACTTCGTTTCCGATAAAATCTGTAATCCAACCTGTAGTCGAAACATCTTACAATACCCTCAACACATTAATGAAGAAATCACCCTATCCATTCAAGACAATCAAGATAGTTACTATAATTATCAAGATACCTATATTTTAAAAGGGGTTATTCTGCAAATACAAACATTAGAGGTGTTAGTATCGCCACTTCGTAAACAACAAATCGAAGCAAAATCAGGTTATTCCTTATTGATGGTTGATATTAGCTCTATTTCGGATTTGCCATCTCTTATGCGTCTTGTTTCTCAACTTGACATCGACGTCAAATATACCGTCACAGTTTGGGACCTTGCGTCACCTGATTCATTCTCTTCACCGATTCGTGATGTATCGCTAGGGATAGCTATCTTCCTAGGATTACTCTTAGCCCTTCGTTCCTATCTATCTTCACGTAAAAAACCAAAGAAGATATGGAAGCAACAGTTCATAAAATCCATTCATCATTCTTTCTTTATTTCGCTTGCTTGTCTCGTGTTCATTCGTTTGTTTGTAACTCTCTATAGTAACTCCATCTTATACACGCAGATTGGACTTATCCAAAGTGTAATTCTAGGTTGGTTTAGCCCTTGGGATATTGTCTTCTTTTTGATTGGATTACTCATTCTCCAAGTGGGTCCAGTCTTGATCAACTATAAGAAAGCTATCTAGTTTATTTTCAATACTATCTAAATCACTCATGAGTAAAAAAAGCAAAAATTTACTCATGAGTTTTTATTATGGGTAAAAACTTCTTCTATCTTGGGTTAATTTATCATCTTTATTAGCGAAGAAAATACTCTCTATGCTACAATATCCATAACAAGGAGGAGTTTATCTATGAAATTTGATTTTACGTATTACAATCCCACCAAAATCTATTTTGGTAAAAACTCATTACAAAAATTAAAAGGCGAACTACAACATTATGGTAAGAATATCTTACTAGCCTATGGTGGTGGTTCGATTAAGAAGAATGGTTTATATGACCAAGTGATGCATATACTCAAAGAAGCCAATAAAACCGTCTTTGAACTATCCGGTATTATGCCAAACCCTACCTACAAGAAATTAATGGAAGGGGCCACCATGGTTAAAGAAAACCATATTGATTTTATCTTAGCGGTTGGTGGCGGTTCGGTTATAGACTGTGTCAAAGGTATTGCTGCTTCGGCGTATTGTGAAGATCCATGGAAAAAATACTGGGTCAATCAAGAAGGATTAAGTAATCCAAGTGTCCCATTAGGAGCCATTCTAACGATGGTGGGAACTGGTTCTGAGATGAATGGGGGATCGGTGATTACCAATGAAGAAGAAAAGAAGAAAGTGGGACATGGCTTTCCACCTTCGGTCTATCCAAAGTTTTCGATTCTAAATCCTGAGTTTACTTATAGTGTTCCTCAATATCAAATGGTCAGTGGTATCTATGATATTATGTCGCATTTAATGGAACAATACTTCTCAGGTAGTGATGATAATGTTTCGGATGATTTAATTGAAGCCTTATTAAAGAGTGTCATTAAAAGCACAAGAGTGGCTTTAAAAGATCCAACCAACTACGAAGCTCGCTCCAACATTATGTGGGCCTCGACGTTGGCCTTAAATAATCTAGTTGGATGTTCCAAAGAACAAGACTGGCAGGTCCATAAGATTGAGCATCAACTCGGTGCTTATACCGATTGTGCGCATGGCATGGGATTAGCCGCTATTACCATTCCTTATTTCAAACATATCTATTCCTTCGGACTTGATAAATTCGTGCGCTACGCCACGGAAGTCTGGGGGGTATCACCACTCAATAAAACCAAAGATCAAATCGCCTTAGAGGGAATTGATGCCTTAGCACGCTTTATTAAGGAATGTGGTATGGCATCCACCTTAAAAGAACTAGGTGCTACCAAAGAAATGCTTGAAAAGATTGCTAACTCCACCGTACAAGGTGGTCGTTATAAGAAAGTCAATCACACCGAAATCTTACAAATCCTGCAAGAATGTTATGAATAAGTCACCCGATGGTGACTTTTCTATTCCAATAAATATAGACTTAAGGTGTCAACAATTATTCAATGGTCGGAGAAAATGTTATAAAATTTGATATATTCGCCCTTAAAAGTGTTGATAAAGCATTTACATTCGTCTGGAAAAGAGTATTTTTAAGAGTATCTCCTAGAAATACCGAAAAAAGATACCATTTCATTTGATTTCTAAAAGAATTTATAAAGTACTATAAAAGGAGTAACTAACATGAAAAACTATCAAGATATTAATGCAAAAACGGTCGATAAATGGTGCCAAGAAGGTTGGGTATGGGGTCAACCCATTCCTCATGAAACCTTTCTACAAGCCAAACAAGGAAAGTGGGATGTTTTATTAACCCCCACCGTGAATGTACCTCACGCTTGGTTTCCCCCTTTTAAAGGCCTTAAGATATTAGGACTAGCCTCGGGTGGTGGTCAACAAATGCCTATTTTTGCAGCTTTAGGGGCGGATTGTACTATCTTTGATTACTCTTCTAAGCAATTAGAAAGCGAACGCTTGGTTGCCGCTAGAGAAGGCTATTCGATTCGAATTATCCGTGGGGATATGAGTAAGCCTCTTCCTTTTCAAGACGGAGAATTTGACTTGATTTTTCATCCAGTATCCAATTGTTATATTAAAGAAGTCAAACCCATGTTTAAAGAATGCTACCGCATCTTAAAAAAAGGTGGTGTCTTTTTAGCCGGATTAAATAATGATATTAATTATCTATTTGATGAAGAAGAAAAAATGGCAGTTCATACATTACCATTTGATCCAACCATGGATGAAGAATTATACAAAAAAAGTTTAGCTCACGATGATGGGATTCAATTCTCCCATACGATAGAAGAACAAATCGGCGGACAACTAGAAGCAGGATTTATCCTTACTCATTTATATGAAGATACCAATGGGGAAGGAAGACTGCATGAATTAAATGTGAAAACCTTTATTGCCACAAGAAGTATTAAATAAAGTTATTCACGAAGATCAGAAATTTGGTGGACTACTTGGACAAATAGGATTCTTGATAAATGAATCTATATCGATTGGATTGTTTTGTGCTAGTATGTAGGTAACGTTTCATCATACAAGGAGGACAATGTATGTCCAAATACAATCCATTATGGCAATATGTGGTTGAACAAAAACAAGATCATCTCGAATTATCCTTTGCTACCATTGCTTCTATCTTAGGCTTTCCGATGGACTATACCATCTTGAAAGACAAACAAGAACTGGTTGCCTATGGCTATGAGTTAACTAAGATATTATTAAAAACAGAAACGGTTTTATTTAATCGCAGTAAATCGAAATAGGGAATTAAGTTCATCATGAAGGTTCGCACCCAAAAAGCTTCTCCTAGGAAAATAACCCTGATGCTTCTTTTGGTTGCATTTATTTTATTTCTACTGGATAGT
>CAYOYG010000068.1:0-2675 GCA_964408135.1 uncultured Eubacteriales bacterium
AAACAACTTAACGCGTAAATTATCTATTTATAATCCATTAAATGTCGTAATTATCAAAGGATTATTTTCCGGTATGTGCAGCCTTGTTATCGCCTTATTTTTACATCAAATAACACTTCATATATCCATGATTTTATTGACACTCCTTCTTGGCTTTATTACTTATGGTTTAAGTATCTTTTTCTATGTTTCTGCACAAAAGTATTTAGGAGCTAGTAAAACAAGTGCTTATTATGCGGTTGCCCCTTTTGTAGGTGTAGTTTTAGCACTGCTAATCTTTCAAGACATTCCAAAAATTCCTTTTTTCATTGCCCTTTTATTCATGTTGGTTGGGATGCATTTTACAACCTATGATTAATTGTCATACAATAGATATGTAAAATTATTGGAGGACACTCTATATGCAATTAAATAAACCAATGTGGACAAAAGCAGATATCGGACCATTTTTAGCTTATCTAGAAACTTATCGAAGAAAAGAAAAAGAAGCTTGGAGCCGTAGTATCTTAAACACTAAACTCGATGTCTTAGCCATTCCAACCAAAGAAATTAAAACTATTACAAAAGAGATTTTAAAAGGTAATTATCAATCGTACCTTGATTTACAAATCTTCACTAGTTATGAAACGGTTGCCCTTTATGGCATATTATTGTGTCGAATTAATGACTTTCCGACGATGAATCATTATTTATCGATTTATCAAAACCAAATGGAAAACTGGGCTCATGTCGATTTGCTTAGTTTTACGATTCATAGTGGTAACTTAAATCAATTTTTACAACTGTCACAACAATGCTTAAAAAGTGAAAAAGAATTTATCCGGCGTCTTGGTCTACTTATCTTATTTACTTTAATAAAGCAAGAAGATCATCTTCTTTATACATTAGATGTCTTATCTACCCTTAAAAATGAATCGGCCTACTATGTCATTATGATGGGGGGATGGCTACTCAGTGAATGCATCATTCGTTATGAAGAAAAGACACTAGCTTATTTAAAAACTCATTCGATGAACTCCAAAATCGTCAATAAAGGTATTCAAAAATGTCGCGAAAGCCTTCGTCTAACCCCTGAACAAAAAGAAGCATTGCTCGTCTATAAAATAAAATAATAATCTTATTAACAAAAAAAGGGGAAACTCCCCTTTTTCTATAAATGTTTTGGATTAATCATTTGTTCTAGACTTGATGGATCGTGGATTTTTATTGTCTTGTGGTTTATCACTTCGATAAGCCCTACCTCACTGAATTCTTTAAGTTTACGACTGAATGTTTCAGCACTGATGCCTAATTGAGAAGCCAAATTTACTTTTGTTGTTTGGAATCGTACCAGGCTATTTTTTGCTAGTTGTAGTAATAACTTAGCTACTTTAGCACTGGCAGAATATAAATTGCTTTGTTCAATCATCGCTTCGGCTTTTTCCAAACGGTTGGCTAATTCATTCATCATTTTAAAAGTTAAATCTGGACTATTTGTCATCAATTGTTTTAACCGTTTGTTTTGAACTAGACACACGACACTTGGTTCGATAGCTTCGGCAAATGTCGTTACCTTTTCTTCACCAAAAAGTGCTAGCTCGCCCATAAATTCTCCCGGATTTAAAATCCGGATGATTTGTTCTTTTCCATCCTGTGAATAGCGGGCAATTTTCACTTTCCCTTGGTGGACAACATAAAGCGAATCAAGATGATCACCCGCTTGATAGAGGTTTTGACCCTTATCGAGTTCTTGATGGTGAGATATATCCATGATTTCATCTAACTCACTCGAGTTTAAGTTTTTGAAAATGGGGACACTTTCAATACAACTACTGATGTTTCTTTGTTTTTTCATAACGTTCCTCCGGGCGATATTTTAATAATCGTATCGCATTCAATAAAACGATTAAAACAGATAATTCATGAACCAACATACCAAGGGACATACTGACTTGTTTGAATAAGACACCGAGGATTAAGAATAGAACAACTAGTAGCGCTAACCCGATATTTTGGATCATGGTCTTTTTAACTTGATGGGCAATCAGCAGGGTTTCTTTTAATTTACCAAGTTGATCCGACATCAGTACAACATCCGCGGTTTCCATTGCTAAATCTTTGCCTAGTCCCCCTACAGCTATGGATACACTTGCATAGGACATAGCTAACGCATCATTGATTCCGTCTCCGACAAAAATAGTAGGATTCGATTGCTGATAAGCTTGAATATAGTTTGCCTTATCTTGGGGTAAAAGTGAAGCTTCATACCCATCTAATTGTAGTTCTTGAGCAATCGTAGCAGCGACTTTGGGTTGATCACCCGTTAGCATAATCATCTTCTTAATTCCCATTTTTCGTAAATCGAAGATGAGTTGTTTTGTTTCTTTTCGGAGGGTATCGGCGAGAGCGAATATACCAAGAACACAGAATTCATCACTCATGATTAAGGTTGTCATTCCCTTTTCTTCGAACTCGCGAATATCATTCAAGCTCTTTTCATCAAGAGGAATCGGTAGCATTTTTTGATTACCAATGTAGTATCTCTTTTCATTATACGTAAAGGAAACTCCTTTGCCAACCATCATCTCAATAGCCGTTGCTTCTTCGCTCTTTATTAAAGATAGACTCGCTGATTTATGAAGGATTGCTTGGGCAAGGGGATGTTCACTATGAGCTTCACCCGCCGCTGCAATCTT
>CAYOYG010000068.1:2775-4956 GCA_964408135.1 uncultured Eubacteriales bacterium
GACGGCAAGGAGAGCTACTAGTGGTGTATAATAACGCGAGAACCGTTCGATAAATTTTTGCGTAGTAGCTTTTTTGTCTTGGGCCTCTTCGACCATACGAATCATTTGATTTAACGCGGTATTTTCAATGATCGCGGTCGCCTTCATTTTTAAATAACCAGCTTTGACGATCGTAGCTCCATAAACAAAGTCCCCGGGTTGTTTTTCCACCGGCAATGATTCACCACTCATCATTTGTTCATCGATGGTGACATTTCCTTCGATTATCGTGCCATCGGTTGGTATTTTTTCCCCCGGTTTGACGAGTAATTCATCCCCGACTTGAACGAGTTCTAATTCAACTATTTGTTCCTTATCTCCTTGAATCACCCGAGCGATGGAAGGTTTTAAATCAAACAGCTTATGAAGCGCACTGTGTGTCTTTTCGATGGATTTCTTTTCTAATTCATGACCTAGAGTAAATAGATAGGTGACAGCGGCTGCTTCAAAATAATCACCGATTATAAAAGCCCCTATAACCGCTAGCGTCACTAGTAAATCAATACCTATGATTTTATAACGCAAATCCATAATAGCTTTTTTAAAAATATTGAAACCCGCAAGAAGAGTTAATAGACTCATAACAACGAGATCAAGCAATGGTATATATCTTGTATTTTCAAGAAGTAGTGCGAACAAGAACAGGAGAGTTAATCCAAGAAGATTTCGATTGGTTTTTATAAACTTCATTTGACAGATAAAACGCGATAACCTATTTTTTGAATCAGCGTTGCCAAAGCTTCGCTGCTGATAACCAGCTCATCGTGTTCCACTTCCACTTTGGAAGCATTAAATTTTACTTCAACATTCGTTACTCCTGTTTGTTTTGAAACGGCATTTTCAATTCGACGAACGCAAGATGGACACGTAATTGTTGTAAGTTGTAATGTAGTTTTTTTCATATTAATCACCCTTTCTAGCTAGATTATACGAGTTGAAAAAGGTAAATTCCTTGACATAAATCAAGTTTTTAATACTTTTTTCGATTATTATTAATAATTTATCACCATTTGACAAATCCTAGTTCATTTTGATATTTCTACCCTAAATATAGAGCAAAGCGGCCACGAGAGTCATGACTAAAGCATAGTAATGATACCAAGGTTTTTTATGAAAATAGAGTAGAATCAAAGCAATGATAGTTAAGACAGACAGAAGAATGATTATGAAAAGAGGTTTATCATAAAGTTGGACTCCAATACTTGCCATACAAGTAGTAAGAGAACCAGCAAGAATACTTGCCTTGATTTGACCTTTCCATTTGGTTTGATAAATAAGAACACAGACCATAATGGCAATCATTCCATACACGATACGTAGGTAGGATACAAATGTATAGAGACCGTCCTGATTCATAAATGTTTCAAAGAGGGTAAATAGTAATAAATACACTAAAAAAGCTATAGCCATGGCAACTAAACCACCGATAGTAACAAATAAACCATCTTTTATAATCTGTGATTGATGTTTCATACTACCTTAACCTCTCTATATTTTCTATCTATATCTTAACATAAAATCAAACAAAACTGGATTCATGAAAAATTACATCAATATCTAGGTGAATTAGACTATAAAAATAGATAATAAAGAGCATAGAAATAAAAAACGAGAGGCATTTCTGCCTCCTACCATGCAGGTCTTTAAACCTGTGTTCTAGCAAGGGTATATCAAATCTAAATAATAAATCCAATAAAAATGGTAAAGATGACGGGAGTTAAACCCATGTCCATGCATAGGCAAACTTAGAACCCTATGGTTTAGTTTGTTTGTTATAGAATCAGTCCTAGAGATATCCATTAGCCCGTTTTCTATTGATTACAAGGGACTAATGTCCCTTTTTACAAGGCTAATATCAGCGCATTTGTCCCGTTTTCTACTGTAGTCATTTTGAATTCCTAGGTCGAATATCCGAGTCTTTATCTATTTTCTTAAATCGATTTAAGAAACATTGACGCCGAGAAACCCGATGGTGAATAAAAGGTTCTTACCATATGGTGGTATTCTCTCTCAAAAATAATTCACGACTACACATCACTCAAACTATGCCCATATGTTGCCGAATCGATAAAGACAAACTATTTACAAGCTCGAGAAAAGAATTAAAAGCGATTTACATTAAGTTGGTCGCTTTTTTCATTC
>CAYOYG010000069.1:0-4932 GCA_964408135.1 uncultured Eubacteriales bacterium
ATCGTTTATCGTATTTAAAAGATATCCAAACCTATGCAGCAAAATATCAAGTCAATGAAATATTTGTCCAAAAAGCGGCTTGTCGTCTGTGTGAAGTAGGTTTAAAAAATGAACTAAATCCTGATCGCTTAAGTTGGATTTTTAGTAAAGTTTGGCGGGCTGAAACGATTAAAAACGGGAACTCGTTGCATGGGTATACCAATATTGACTTAGCGAAAATTAAACTAAATCGTGACTGGCAACAAATTCGTGGTGCGAATATTTCCACGGTTTTCCAAGACCCAATGACTTCCTTAAACCCAATTCGTCCGATTGGTTATCAAATCGCCGAAGTCATCATTAAACATCAAGGGGCCAGCAAACAAGAAGCTAGGGCTCAAGCCATCGATTTAATGGAAAAAGTTGGTATCGCCAATGCCGAAAAACGTTATAAGGATTATCCTTTCCAATATTCTGGTGGGATGCGGCAAAGAATTGTTATTGCAATTGCACTTGCTTCCAAACCACAAATTCTGATCTGTGATGAACCGACCACCGCTCTTGATGTAACTATCCAAGCGCAAATTATTACTTTAATTAAGGATTTACAAAAAGAACTAGGATTTACGACAATTTATATTACTCACGACCTCGGTGTCGTAGCTAGTGTAGCTGAACGCGTTGTTGTTCTGTATGCCGGACAAATCGTTGAATATGGTACGGTTGAAGAAATTTTCTATGACCCTCGCCATCCTTATACTTGGTCCCTTCTTTCTTCTTTACCACAATTATCCAAGAAGGGTAGCAAGTTATTTACGATTAAAGGAACACCTCCATCCCTCTACAATGTGATTGTGGGTGATGCCTTTGCTGATCGTAATCCGTATGCTCTTGAAGTTGATTTTGTTGTTGAACCACCACTGTTTAAAGTCAGTGATTCTCACTACGCTAAAACATGGTTGCTAGATCCAAGAGCACCGAAAGTTGAACCTCCAGAAATCATCAAAGACCTCCATATAAAGATGATGATGGAAAGAAAGTAGGTGTCCACGCATGAGTAACGAAAAAGAAGTATTGTTATCGGTTCGTAATATTGATATTGTCTTCCATCAAGGCAAAAAAGCTTTTAAGGCCGTTGATAATGTTAGTTTTGATATTTATAAAGGTGAAACATTTGCTCTAGTAGGTGAATCTGGTTCGGGTAAAACCACTATCGGTCGTGCGATTGTTCGTATTAACCCAGTTGAAAAAGGTGAAATCTATTTTGAAGGTAAAAAAATATCTGGTAAAATCTCTAAGAAAGATGACCGTGATGTTATTAAGAGTATTCAAATGATCTTCCAAGATCCAGCCGCCTCCTTAAATGAACGGGCAACCATTGACTATATTGTGTCAGAAGGTTTGTATAACTTCCATCTCTTCAAAGATGAAAAAGAACGGCATGACAAGATTATTCAAGCCATTAAAAGTGTAGGATTACTCGAAGAACACATTACGCGTTATCCCCATGAATTTAGTGGTGGACAACGGCAACGGATTGGAATTGCTCGCTCGATTGTTATGGAACCAAAATTCATCGTCGCGGATGAACCAATTTCTGCACTTGATGTTTCCATTCGCGCTCAAGTTTTGAACTTATTAAAGAAATTCCAAGATGAACGAGGATTAACTTACTTATTCATTGCCCACGATTTATCGGTTGTTCGATTCATATCGGATCGAATTGCGGTTATTCATCTGGGAAAAATTGTCGAATTATGTGAATCGGAAGAGCTCTTTAAACATCCGCTTCATCCTTATACCAAATCTTTGCTCTCGGCGATTCCAATTCCGGATCCAATGTTAGAAAAAGAAAAACAACTGATTGTCTATGAACCTGAAAAGGCTCATGATTATAGTGTGGACAAGCCAGAATTTGTCGAAATCATTCCTGGTCACTTTGTCTATGCTAACCAAGCTGAAATTCAAAAGTATCACCAAGAAATTGATGCAATTGATGAATTAAAAGCAAAAAGACTGAAAAAAGTCGGTTAATAATTGTTATAATAATAAGGTCAATTCATTGAAAATTGACCTTATTCATTTTTAAGGAGGATTGCTTGTGCTTCAACCCACTAAAGCCCCTAAATTGAAAATTAAAAATGCTACTAGACTTGTATTCGCTGCTATATCTTTGGTAGTAGCCGTCTTCTTTTTAGCACGAGCTTGTTCGGCACTATTAATCGTAGAACCTGGTTATCAAACCATCACTTTAGAAAATGTAGATCCAGATATTGAACCAATTGTTGGGAAAGTCTATCCCTATTATGGTGAAATTGAATTATCTTATTATTTTGAAAGCACGGGGACTTCCCGGGCCACTGAAAAGAAAAATGTAGCCAGAGTATATAATGATGCGATAGCAACGATCTTTCGTTATCTTGACCCGGATCGAACCTATACAATCGAGGGACAACCTTTGGTGAATCTGGCCTATATTAATCAACATCCGAATATGGATTTAGTCATTGATCCGTTGCTGTATGATATTATCAAGACCAGTTACACTTATAGTATAACTTCAGGTGGCGTTTATAATTTATATGCGGGCGAACTAGAGTATTTTTGGATGGATCTACTGCAAAAATATGATTTAGGTCAAGAAATTAGAGCGTATGATCCGCAAACGAATGCTGCCGCTCAAGGCACTTTAAGCAACTTGGTAACAAAAATTCAGGCCTTCAGCAATAATCCAACACAAGGGTTCGTATTTGAGGATGAGACATATACCATTCGTTTGAATGTAGATAGCCTCTATCAAGATTATATTAAAGTCGATTTACAACTTTTAGAACATGCCTTTGCCATGGAATATATATATGATCAAATTCATACAAGTGTTCTAAAAGGTTTCCTTACCTCTGATTTTGGTTACTCCATCTCTTTAGGAGCGAATCCTCAAGCGAGTGATGGAATCTGGTATCAAACTTTTGTTGCTCCTAATGAAGAAGAAGTGACGATCAAAGTGGATACAGCATTACGGAGTGCTTCGCTAAGCGACTACAGTTATTTATTTTATACACTCGTCGATGATGATAATCAATACAAACGCCACTTAGCGTATTCCTCTTTAACTGGCTATGCTCAAAATAGCGCTAGTCTTGTTTCTTATACGACCACAAGTTTCTACACGTTGGATCAATTAGGTTTTTATGCTTTATTAGGTATGCAACAAACACCAAATGAATTAACTACAAGTTTCCAAACCAATGGGAATGCCAATCTTTATTGTTTAGCACTATTACCCGATAGTTTAGAAGGGGATATTTACATTCTTGTCTATGGCGATGAAATAATCGATATTGAAGCGAGCGATGCGCTTATCATTCAAGTTGTAAATGGTTAAGAAAAAAACTCCCAGTGGGAGTTTTTTTATTTAGCCATTTGTTTTAAGCGTTCATAGCGCATTTTAGCGAATTTTTCGGCTCTTTGAACCAATTCTTCTGCTTCTTCTGGATTAACCATTGGTAATTGATTGAAACGGACTTCATTGGCTAGGAAGTCTCTGAACTTACTAAAGTCAGGTTCTTTCGAGTCAAGTTGTAATGGATTGAGCCCTTGTTCAACACGACGAGGGTCATAACGATAAATAGGGAAGTAACCGCATTCAACGGCTTGCCGTTGGGTGATTTGATGATTTTGTAATCCACCTTTTATCCCGTGTTCGGTACAAGGTGAGTAAGCAATAATCAACGATGGACCATTGTAACTTTCGGCTTCTTGCATCGCTTTAATGACTTGCATTGGGTTAGCTCCCATGGCCACCGTCGCGACATAGACATGTTGATACGCCATCGCAAAGGCGGCTAAATCTTTTTTCGCTGTCTTCTTACCACCCGCGGCAAATTTGGCAATCGCGCCGGTAACAGAAGATTTTGACGCTTGACCACCGGTATTGGAATAAACTTCGGTATCCAAAACAAGAATATTGACATTTTCGTTGTTAGCAATGACATGGTCGAGACCACCGTAACCAATATCATACGCCCAACCATCTCCACCGACAATCCAGACGGATTTATCGAGTAAATCGTTTTGGAGATCTAATAATTGTTTAATTCCTGTATGGTTCGATGCCTTGACTTGCGCGATTAAAGAATCAAGTAAACCACGAACTACTTCACGATTGGTTTGGTTATCTAAGTATTGTTGTAGTATTTCTTTTAAAGATGGTTCAACTTCTTGGATATACTTTTCAATGATTTGACGAATATTATATAACTTATAGTTGGTTGCTAAACGCATACCAAAGCCATATTCAGCATTATCCTCAAATAAAGAGTTCGCCCAGGCTGGTCCTTGTTTATTTTCATCGACTGTGAATGGCGTCCATGGCGTCGATCCACAATAAATCGAAGTACATCCGGTCGCATTGGCAATCATCATATCTTTACCAAATAATTGAGAGACTAAACGATAATAAGGGGTTTCTCCACATCCAGCACAGGCACCACTGACTTCAAAATAAGGACGAAGCATGGCGGCTCCTTTAACGGTCGCAGTTGGGAAGAGATTCTTCTTATAGGTAACTTTCTTATAAAGATAGTTTGCCCCTTCTTCTTGTTTCACTTGTTCTTTGACTGGTTGCATGACCAAGGCTTTTTTACCACCTTTACCAGGACATTCAACTGCACATAGACCACAACCAACACAGTTTAATGGGGAGACTTGAATCCGCCATTTTAAACCTTTTGCATTTGGTCCACCAAGCACATCAATTACATCGTTTTGGACGATAGCTGGTGCATTTTTCATTTCCTCTTCATTTAAAGCAAAGGCCCGAATGGTCGCATGTGGACAAACAAAAGCACAGCGTCCACATTGAATACAGTTTTCTTTAAACCATTGTGGTACTTCACTAGCGATATTGCGTTTTTCATAGAAGGTGACATCATTTTTCATGCTGCCATCGAG
>CAYOYG010000070.1:0-4839 GCA_964408135.1 uncultured Eubacteriales bacterium
GCGGCTGATAGATAGGTCATCACTTGACCTTTATAGGCATTATCTCCGATCTTATCTTGCATTAAAAAATCAAGTACCTTTGCCTCATAGGGCAAGACTTCTTGATAGTCTTGCGGCAGATAGCCAATTTTAATGTTGCTTGTTTTTCTTAATTCCTCAAGAATAATCTTTAATAAAGTCGTCTTGCCAATCCCATTCTCACCGATGATACATACATGTTCGCTGCCTTTGACAAACAAACGGATGTCACGAATCAAAGGACGACTCGGAATCGCTAGTTGTGATAAGGTCATGTTGAGGATTGTTTTCCCGCTTGGAATCGAATTCATCGTCGATGAGAAACGAAGATTAATCTGGGTTTCTGGTCGACTATATTGAGTTTTACTAGCTTCTTCTTCATTGAGTTTTCTTTCTTGTGTGGTTACGACTCTCATCTTCTTAGCCAGCAGTCTACCCCAAGTTGGTTGGCGAACCGCTAGTCGTAATTGATGTTCGAGTTTGGATTTAAACTGGCGCAACACTTCTCTTTTTTCAAATAGATTCTTTTCTTCTTGATAGGCTTTCGCATCTTGTTTTTGTTGAAGAGTGGCTCGCTGGTCTATATAGGAAGAATAGTCCCCGTTATACAATGTGTGCACCACTTCACTTTTGCGTTTAATTTGTTCAAGATGAAGAATGCGATTCGCGGTCGCGGCTAAAAATTCGCCATCATGCGAGACGTAGATAATTGGGCGACTGGTTTTTAAAATATAATCCTGCAAGAATAGCAACGACGTTAAGTCTAAATCATTGGTGGGTTCATCCAAAATTAAAAGACTGGCTTGTTGAAATTCAATTTTCACCAGTTGTAATTTGATTTTCTCCCCACCAGAAAGCGTGGCGAGGCTTCGATTGAGGATTGTCTCACTTAATTTAAATTCATGAAATAGCTTCTTAATAATATAAAGTTTATGTTGATTTTCAAAATTGATTTGGTTGGTTTGATCGTCCATATAAAGATAGGATAAACAATCCATGGTATAAAATTCATCCAGGGATTGCCGTAGATAACCAATGGTATATTTACTAATAGAAACACTACCTTGATAGGTACAATAATCCTCAATGAAATGAGGATTCACCAACATTTTGATAATAGTAGATTTACCATTACCTTCTTCGCCGATGAGGGCAAGTTTGTCACCTTTATTAAGAAAGAAACTAAGATTTTCTACGATGGGCTTTCCGTCTTTAAGCCGAATCGTTAGATTGGAACATTTAAACTCCATAAAAACACCTCCTATGACAGTCGGCTATTTCATGACTTTAATTCTTTTTATCTGTTTCTTACTTAATGATCATGGACAACACCCCTCAATTACTTCGAGAATAGCATAGAATACAATCTTTGTCTATGAATTATTTATCAAGAGAGGAAACCATCGATTGCGTGACATTCATTATAAAATAGTTTACATTATAGGCAAGGAGGGGATGGATGCATGCTTGATCAAGTGATTATCGGTGAAAAAATTAAATCCTTGCGTTTAAAAAACAACATTACCCAAGAGACGCTCGCCTCGACCTTATATGTTACCCGGCAAGCCATCTCACGCTGGGAACAAGGATTAGCCCTTCCAACCGTCGATAATATTATCGCTCTTTCTTCCCTACTCCACACCTCCATCGATGAAATATTATGCTTGGATGAACCTATTACCATTCATAAAGAAAATATCTTTGATGGTCATTCACGTCCCTTTATCATCGAAGCGATTCTCCGTCAAACCATTCAAATAAATCTACCAGAATCGTTCTACTTGTTTAGTAAAAAAGAACGCATGGTCTTATTAAAAGCGATTAAAGAAAAACGCTTACCAGTCGATCAAGAAGAATTGCAGTACTACTTAACGAAAATAGAAAAAGAATACCTCGGGATAGACCGAAGCAAGAAAGGATGAACACCATGTCATTAAACATTAAAAAAATGCTACCCTTTTTAGAAGAAGAAGATTTAAAAGACTTAGCGAAGAAGATCAAAGAAAGCCCTGATAGAACCTACAAAGGCGTCTCGTTGAACGAAGTCTTGCCATTTGTCGATGATGATCTAGTCGATGATTTATTTAAAGATGCGGTGGAAAAAAATGAAGACTTTAATCAATACTTGCCTTTTGTCAGCGACGAAGTCATCGATGAAATGTTTATCAAAGCAGTCAAAGAAAATAAGAAATACTCCGCGTTCTTACCCTTTGTAAGCGACGAATGTCTTTCGAAATTAGTCGATGCATATATCCAAGGAACCTTCACCATGGATATCGATAAAATCTATCCATTTCTCGACGATGATGATATACGAAAACTATTCCGTCATGAATTAAATAAAGATTAAAAAGAGGCTATTATTTAGCCTCTTTTTATTTGTTTGCTTGTACACTATTTTTGACACTAATCGTAATATGAGCAAAGCCAAAGAGAATACCTAGAACTATTAAAGCGATATTGAGTAATAGCACCCCACTGAAAATAAAGATTATGGTCGGAGTGATAGATAAAGCCAGAGCTTTTGCTATTGAGTTATCCTTCCAATAACGGATAAAGACCATCCAATAAAAAAGCAATAAAATCCCATTAACCAGTGGATAAAGCAAACGAGTAGAGGCACTTTCACACCACAATGTAAAGTTTGTTGGATTATAGATCATCAAAAGAAAAGTACCATAGCGACCAATTTGTTCGACCAGTGCTAAGCGTTTATTTTGATAATGATTGTAAAAAGCTTCTGGATGTTTTTTATAATAAAGTAAGTTAGGAATTAATAACAGCAGGAGAATGACAAGGCCATAAACATTGAAAAA
The DNA here is from genome assembly GCA_964408135.1 of uncultured Eubacteriales bacterium. Taxonomy (GTDB): domain Bacteria; phylum Bacillota_I; class Bacilli_A; order RFN20; family UBA1709; genus CAYOYG01. The sequence continues at coordinate 2,835 of CAYOYG010000070.1, forward strand.
ACGCATCGTCTGTCTTCCTCCTTATTTATGTAGGGGAGTTGCTAAATATTTCTTAGCGGGCATCGATTGAAGATAAATTCGTCCAGGTCCCGTAACAACTGTATGAAATAATCCTTCACCACCAAGCAACATATCTTTCACATTACCAACGGCTTTAATATCCATAGAGACAGTGTGTTCCATCGCCGCTAAATATCCAGTATCAACAATCATCGATTCGCCTACAGCTAGATTATATTCTTTGACATAGCCATCGATTTCAATAAAGGCGAGCCCATTCCCACTCAGTTTTTGCATAATAAACCCTTCTCCTCCAAAGAACCCTGCCCCAAGTTTCTTTTGAAAAAAGATGGACATTTCAACGGAGGACTCACACCCTAAAAAGGCTCTTTTTTGGACGATAAAAGGTTGAGATGGCGTGATTTGAATTGGGATAATCGTTCCTGGCATCCTTGCTGCGAGAGCGATGATGCCTGGTTTATTTTTCGCCGTATAGATGTTTTGAAACAAGGCTTCTCCCGAAAGCATCCGACCAAAGACTTTATTGATACCACCACCTCTAGTTTCCATCGTGATATGAGGGGACATCCAAGCCATACCCCCACCTTCACTAACTAGTTGTTCCTCCGCATCGAGTTCAATAATAACGACTGGTAATTGACCGCCTTCTAATGTGTAACGCATAATTTAAAACAACTCCTTTCCACATTTTTGACAAAAGCGCGAATTCACCGAATTTTCTTCGCCACAATAGACACACATTTTGGTTAATTGTTGTCCGCATTGTTCGCAATACATTGCCCGGGGTGGATTGGCGTTGTTACAATGACTACAAACTCGTTTATCGCCTTTTGTTTGTTCATTATTGACATTTGACTCTTCCTTATTCACCGTGCCTTTAAATGGCTCTTCTTTTTGATAGTTGTTTGGGTTTCTAGGTTCAAAACGATTTTGAAACTCATCTTTGAATGACGTTGTTCTTTGCGTGGAAAGTCCAAGACAAGTCACCCCAATAAATAGTAAAGGCATGCTCACAAAAAACATCCAAAATAAGGTTGGTTCTTCTAGTGTAACAAAGGCAGTAAAGAAGTTAATCATCCCGATAATCATCAAGAGGATGCCTGCCCCTAGTACCATAACACCAATCCGACGTAATATTTTTTTATTCAAAGGAAGATCTTTTTTATCCATACTATATTCTCTTTTTTCTTTCATGTGAAGTCTTTATGTCATTTTAACGGATTTCCGGTGTCTTTACTATCTTATTTGTATATTATTTTATTTCTTTTTAACACTGGGTTATAATGAAATTATAAAAGGGGGAATATCTATGCACCCACAAGTGGATGAATATTTAGCAAAAAATCCGCGTTGGAAAAATGAAATAATGGCCTTACGCTCGATTTTATTAGATAGCGAATTAGTGGAAGATTGGAAATGGTATACGCCTTGTTATACCTATGACAATAATAATGTTGTGATAATTTATCAATTTAAAGAATACATGGGGATTGGTTTTATTAAAGGTTCTTTAATGAAAGACGAAGAACACATCTTAGAAAAACAAGGGGTTAATACAAGAGGGGTCCGTCTAGTTAAATTTCATCATGTGGATGAAATCAACCGACTTAAAGATGTATTAAAAAACTATATCCTAGAAGCAATTGAAATAGAAAAACAAGGATTACAAGTAACTCCTGTTGTTGAGCAAGACTTGGTTTATCCAGAAGAACTAAAATCGAAGTTTGAGCAAGATCAAACATTTAAAAAAGCCTTTGATGCATTGAGTTTAGGGAGAAAACGAGCGTATATTATTTATTTCAGTGGGGCAAAGCAATCCTCTACTCGTCAAGCAAGAATAGAAAAATATGTCGCAAGGATTCTAGAAGGCAAAGGATTGAATGAGTAAAAAAGAAGGGAGTTCCCTTCTTTTTATATCCTTTATTTCTTTTTAATATAATAGATTGTTTCGTCTTTATCAAATTCATAATGATTCTTTAATTCT
>CAYOYG010000071.1:0-4839 GCA_964408135.1 uncultured Eubacteriales bacterium
GATTGGCTCTAATCTATTAATTGCTGGCAAGTTTAATTATTATAAAAAAGAATTAGTGGCGGTCGATATTTTAACCAACAATATCGATAACTTTGAAGTCCGAACTCGTTATTCTTTGTTTGAAGGAGTAAAAAACTACGAATTTCAAAAATTGGTACTTTTAGCCTTCAATGATTGTGATAAGAAGCAAGAATTAAATGAAATAATCCCTCATCAACTGACACAAAAATATCGTTTATGGCCACGCAAAACTGCTTACTATAAAGCCCATTTTCCGCAAAAGATGACCGATGTTGTTCAAGCGATGCGCTATTTAAAATATGAAGAACTATTGTTGTATAGCTTAATGATGCAAAAGATGAAATCCATGAATAAAGAAATCGTGGGTGATAAAAATAAAAGAATTCAAGAAAATTACCTAACATCGATGATTAATCATCTTCCTTTTCAACCGACTAATTCACAAATAATTGCCATCGAAGAGATAAAAAAAGATATTCAAAGCAAACAAGTAATGTATCGATTATTACAAGGAGATGTAGGTAGTGGAAAAACCCTGGTAGCTGCATTAGCACTAGCGTGTAACTATAGCGCAGGATATCAAGGGGCTTTAATGGCTCCAACCGAATTATTAGCACAACAACACTTTGAAACTATCAAGAGATTTTTTGCTTTTGATTCAACGATTCAGATTGTTCTTTTGACCAGCTCAACTCCTGCAAAAGAAAAAAAGATTATTCTTGATCGAGTTGCTTCAGGGGAAATTAATCTTGTAATTGGGACGCATGCGCTAATTCAAAAGGGAATTGTTTTTCACAAACTTGGGTTGGCTGTTATCGATGAACAACATCGGTTTGGCGTGGCTCAACGTAAAATATTAAGAGAAAAAGGGGAACATGTCGAGCTCTTAATGATGTCAGCTACCCCCATCCCACGAACGCTTGCAATTTCGTTATTCGGCGACATGGATGTTTCGACATTACATGATTTTCCTGCCTCCAAACGCAAAGTGATAACTAAGGTTATCCCTGAAGAAAATCGTGAGGAATTGTATAAAAAAATGGCTGAGAATATTGAGATTGGTGGAAGTGTCTTTGTTGTCTGTCCTCTAATTGAAGAAGAAGATAATCGTCCGAGTGTTCATGCGATTTATCAAACCATCGATAAACACTTTAAAAATCGCTATTCTGTCGCCTTACTTCATGGCAAAATGAGCAATGCAGAAAAAGATACGATTATGCATCAATTTAAACAAGGGAAAATCAAGATTTTAGTTTCGACCACTGTTATTGAAGTTGGTATTGATATTAAAAGTGCGACGATGATGGTAGTTTATGATGCCCATCGCTTTGGACTTGCTCAACTTCACCAATTACGGGGAAGAGTAGGACGAGGCGGGCAACAAGCCTATTGTTATCTTGTTGATGCAAGTTCATCACAAGAGGCTAAAGAACGACTAGAATATCTGACTACCCATGACGATGGATTTGATATTGCCCGATTTGACCTAGCTCATCGCGGGCAAGGCGATATCGCTGGGTTACGACAAAGTGGAGTTTATGATTTTAATATTGCCTCAGTTTACGATGATCTAAAAATTCTTGAAGTCGCTCGCGATGATGCTAAGCGGATTTATCTTGATTACACAAATCAAGAAAACCGAAAAATCATCGACTATGTTGATACAATAATGGCTAAAACTATCGCAATTATTGAATAGATTTGTTAGAATTGTTGTGTATGTTTATACACAAGGGGGTATTGTATGATAAAAATAGCAATTGATGCCATGGGTAGCGACCTTGGTAGTTCGATTGTTGTAAAGGCAACAAAACAGTTTTTAAAAGATTTCCAAGATGTTCAATTAATTGTATGTGGCAAAAAAGAAGAGTTAAAAGAATTAGAAGGTTTGTGTGAAATTGTCCCAACCGAAGAAGTTATGGGAATGGAAGATGGTGCACTCGAAGTGCTTCGTCGCAAAAACACTTCGATGTCAAAAGCGATTGAATTGGTCGCAAATGGCACTTGTTCGGGTGTCACTTCTGCTGGCTCAACTGGCGCTTTCTTAACTTTAGCTACCATTAAATTGAAATTAATTGAAAATGTTTTAAGAGCTGCACTTGTTTCTCCTTTTCCAACTGAAAATGGCAAAGCAGTCACTATTTTGGATATTGGTGCAAATAATGAAAATACACCGGAACATCTCGTCCAATTCGCTAAAATTGGCAGTATCTTTACTAAGGCAACCCGGAATGTTGCTAATCCAAAAGTCTATTTATTGTCCAATGGTGCCGAAGAAAAGAAGGGGTCTCCTGTAGTTAAAGCTGCGCATCAGTTACTAAAAGAAGTGTCTTCGATTCAATTCCTTGGTAATATTGAAGCTCGCTATGTTTTAAGTGGTGATGCCGATGTAGTTGTGAGTGAAGGATTCCCTGGCAATGTTTTTCTCAAGGGAACCGAAGGCGTAGCTGCTATGATGAATCAGATGATAAAAAATGCATTTAAAAAGAATTTGTTAACCAAAATTGGTTATTTATTTGCTCGTAGTGGATTTCAAGATATGAAAGACCATATGAATTATAAAAAATATGGTGGTGCTATGCTGCTTGGTGTCAATGGAGTCGTCGTCAAAGGTCATGGTTCGAGCGATGATTACGCCTTCTACAATGCCATTCGTGTCACTTATGAAATGATTCAACGCAATGTTGTCAGTCAAATTAAGGAGGAAATGAAAAATGGCTAAAGATCTAAAAGAATTGCTTGGATTCTTAGGTATTAAGTTTACGGATCTAGACATTTACATCCAAGCAGTTACCCATCCTTCTTATATCAATGAGACGAAGACAAAACAAGAAAGCTATCAACGACTTGAGTTTGTTGGTGATGCCATTATCCAATTCATCGTCACAGAGTATATTTACCATAATTACAAAGAAATGGACGAAGGTGACATGACTTTATTTCGCTCAAATTTAGTTCGTGAAGAATCACTCGCTAACGCCGCTCGTTATATTGGTCTTGGCGATTATATATTGCTAGGCATTGGCGAAGAAAAATCGCGTGGTAGTGAACGAACTGCTTTATTGGCGGACGTTTATGAAGCGTTGATTGCAGCCATTTATTTAGACTGTGGTTTGAAAACGACGCGTGAAGTTCTTACCTATCAATTTAAAGTCATGGTCGCAAAAGAAGGATTAGAAAGTTATCTGGAATTAAAAGATAATAAAACGAAATTGCAAGAGATGGTGCAAGCCGATCGTAAACGCAATCTCGAATACGTCGTTAAAAATATATCCGGACCAAGTAATAATCCAAAATTTGAAGTCGAAGTATTAATGGATGGCGTTATGCTTGGGTATGGTGTAGGCAATAGTAAGAAAAATGCCGAACAAGCTGCCGCCAAAGATGCGCTTTCAAAAATGGCGCATCTATAAGGAAGTATTATGGGATTTTTTAATCGTTTAAAGCAACTAATTGTCGGCAAACCTTTGGCATTGAATGAAAAGTATAGTGATGGACTGCAACGTTCAAAACGCAATTTGAAAGAACGATTCAATGCTCTTTTAGCGCGTTATCGCAAAGTGGATGATGCCTTTTTTACCGAGTTAGAGGATTTATTAATTCAAAGCGATGTAGGCGCTAAAATTACCGACGAGATTTTAGAAAACGTAAAAGCGGAAGTCAGACTTAAAAATCTTACTGATCCCACAAGTATTGTTGAATTAACGATGGAAAACCTGTATCATTTTTATACAAAAGACACCTTATCTTCCTCAAAGGATGAATATATCCATCGACCACATGTCATTTTGGTGGTGGGGGTTAATGGCGTGGGGAAAACAACCTCAATTGCTAAACTTGCTTCATTGTATCAAAAACAAAACAAACGAGTTTTATTAGTGGCAGGTGATACTTTTCGAGCAGGCGCGGTTGAACAACTTGGTGAGTGGGCGAAACGACTACAAACCAAGTTGATAAAAGGTCAGGAGAATAGTGATCCTTCTAGCGTTATTTTTGAAGGAATTAAAACGGGTATTCGAGACGATTATGATGTGATTCTTTGCGATACAGCCGGACGGCTGCATACCAAAACCAATTTGATGAATGAATTGAGTAAAATTAAGCGCGTAATTGAAAAACAAATCGGCCGTGGACCAGATGAAGTCTTGCTTGTTCTTGATGCGACAATGGGTCAAAATGGGGTCTTTCAAGCCAAGGCTTTTGTCGAAGCTACTCAAGTGACGGGTATTGTCCTAACCAAAATGGATGGGACAAGTAAAGGCGGTATTATTTTAGCGATTAAAGATCAATTAAATGTTGATGTGAAATATATGGGTGTTGGTGAAAAACTTGATGATCTTGTATCATTTGATATTAGCAGTTATTTATACAGTCTTTTTCAAGACTTGCTGGGATAGGAGGGCGTATTTATGGGCAGTGGAATTATCGGCTATTTAATCTTTATCGGTTTAATTTATGTTCTACAGTATGTTTTGCAACTTGTTTTAGCGTCAATTGGATTGGATGCCATTACCATTTTTATCATTGTAGAATTTTGTATTTCCGTTTTATTCGCCTATATTATGTATCCTGCACCATATCGCAAAAACGCATGGCGAGATCCAAAGTTTCATATGAATATCGCTATATTTTTCGCGGTCTTTGTCATCTTACAGTTGGTACTTTAATATGGATTTTAACAAAACCATTCGGATCAATCGGCTCTATGATTTCTATCATCTTTTACTGACCGATTATCAGCAAGAAATATTTGAATTATACTACCAAGAAGACTGGTCACTTAAGGAAATTGCCGATTACAAAAAAGTGTCTCGTAAT
>CAYOYG010000072.1:0-4774 GCA_964408135.1 uncultured Eubacteriales bacterium
AAACTGACAAACACTGGATAGACTAGCTCCATTGGTTTTTGGTTTCCATGTTCCTCCATTGGAGGAAGCAACATAAACATCATAGGCAAACAAATCCATGAGCAGAATATTTGTTCTTGTGTATTCCGCTTTTGTTGATCCAAATAAAGCAAGATTACCATCGGCCACATAATCGACGATAGCAACCCGATACAATGTACTATCATTTTTAATAACTAAGCCTTCTTTTACGCTAACCAGATTGCTATTGTATGAGAGAATAAAACTTCCTGGTAATTTCATATAAACAAGGTAATTATCAAACGGCATTAAAGCAACTAGGTTTCGATACTTCACATCTGAACCGGTATAGATAGGAAATGCACCAGAACGCAACCCACCACTGTTTGTGATTCCAACATCCACGCCCATGCCTTTTTGAATGACTCGTGGTGCCCATTGATATAATTCAGAAGCCCCATAAAGATTTTCACCAGCACGCCCGTAGACTCGATTCATCGTGGAGGCAACCGAATCAGCAGCATCCGCTATTAAATTTTCAATCGCGGAGTCTGGTGTAATTTCTTGCGCCATATAAACAGTGGTAACCGCAGTGTCAGTAACACTTTTATTACTATCAATGGTTAATTCAATCTTGCCAACTCTTTGTGCATTCGCTCCTGCTTCAACGACCGAGATGTCAACTCCACTTCGACTAATTGTCTCTGCGTGAACACCATGACCATGGCCATTTATAATTGCATCGACTTTGTTTTCCCCACTTAAAGCCGCGATGGCTTTGTTTGTGCCATAATCATCGAAGTGTCCAAGGGCGATAACCACATCCACTTGTTCATCATTGCGAAGAATTTTCGCATATTTGCTAACCGATGTCACTGGACTTGTAAATTCATAATCTTTAACCATCGAAGCAGCAATCGAACTCTCGAGGCCTTCGCCAATTAAACCAATAATTCCAACGCGGATATTTTCTTTTTCTATCACGACATATGGATTATCAAACGTCACTGGATTTTTGCTCACCCGATCTACAATATTGGAATTTAAAATAGGAAAATCCGCTTCCCCATTCGATGGATTCGCATCATTGTATTGCAGGATTGTGTTAATATTCCAATCAAATTCATGATTTCCGATTGTCATAGCATCAAATCCAACATGATTCATTACATCAATAACCGCTTGTCCACGAGTTAGGTTCGATAGTGCTGAGCCTTGAAACATATCGCCGGCGGCTAGCAATACTACATCATCCAAACTATCTTGATTACGGACTTGATTGATATAGGTCGACACGCGAGAAAATCCAAAGTTATTTGAACTATTTTGCTCGATACTCCCATGCATATCATTTAAGGTTAAAATCGTTAATTTAGTTAACAAATTCGTTGATTCAGTGGTGAGAGATTGACGATTATCTTGTTGGATGACCGAACGGTTTGTTGTGGTTTGCGGAAATGACATTTCAGGAATGGCACACGAAATATAAGGATCATCTTCATTGTCTGGAGTTGGGTTTTTGCGGCATCCAGTCAGAGTCAAACCAACCACTAAAGATAAAGCGATTAGTTTTGATATTTTCGTCCATCTATTTTGTATCTGCATGTTGTATCCTCCTTGCAAAATTGACTAGTTTCGCATAAACATGGTGCATGATTAATTCTTTACATTCATTTTCAATTTGATTGATTGGTATCCATTTGACACCAGAATTTTCATTGGGTTTGATACGTAAAGAAGCCTTTTGATCGGCGACAAGAACATACGCAATCGATAGATGCATATGGGCATTGACATATTTTCCATTCTTGTAATGACCATGAACAGGTAATATGTCGATAGAGGCAATCTTGGGGCTAAGAAAATGAACTTGATCTAATCCAGTTTCTTCCATAGCTTCTTCCACGGCAACAGCTTGAAGGTCACTATTGCCATCAGCATGGCCACCAGTCCAACCCCAATTTTGATAGATATTGTGAAATATCATCAATGTATGGGTGAGTTCTTGATTAACAATAAAACCTGAACTCGAAATATGGGCGTAGCGATTTTCACGCAAAAGTATGTTATCAAAGTCTTTGATGTATTGCAAGATAACTTGTTTATCGGCTTCTTCTTGATCACAACTTGGTTGAAAATTTTGTATTTGTTCGATCCATGATTGCATAAATGTACTCCTTAACGCAGCGTTCGATTTTTATTTTGAGAAAATGGACGTGGACGAATTAAACAATGCGGTTCATAACCAATTAAGTCGCGACGATTTGCTCGAACAAGTCCTTCGTAAACTAAATCATAATTCTTTGGGTTTTTATATTGCATTAGTGCCCTTTGAATCGCTTTATCGTGTGGATTCTTTGCTACATAAATTGGTTGATAATTCCGAGGGTCAAGTTCGGTATAATACATACAGGTTGCTAGAGTTCCAGGTGTTGGATAAAAATCTTGAACTTGCTCAATTTGATTGAAATGATCTCGAATATATTCGGCTAACTCAATACTCGCATTTAAGTCGCACCCAGGATGGCTGCTCATTAAATAGGGTACGAGAAATTGATCCTTTGAATAGGTTTGATTGAACCGTTTGTATTTCGCAACAAATTGATCAAATAATTCCCGTTTTGGTTTTTGCATGAAATCGAGAACTTGTGAGTTGATATGTTCGGGTGCTACTTTTAGTTGACCAGAGATGTGGTTTTGAACCAATTCTTTAAAGAAAGTATCATCTTTATCGTACATCAAATAATCATACCGAATACCACTGCGAACAAATACTTTTTTTACTCTATCTAACGAACGTACCGCTTTGAGTATGTCTAGGTAATCTTGATGAGATACAAAAAGATTGTCACATTTGTTGGGATGCAAACATTGTTTTTGTACACAAGCTCCATATTTTTCTTGTTTGGCGCACGCTGGTTGATAGAAATTAGCCGTTGGTCCACCAATATCATGAATGTAACCTTTGAAATCTGTATCCTCAATGATTCGTTTTGCTTCTTGTACAACAGAGTTTTTACTTCTTGATTGAATGATACGGCCTTGGTGCATTGTTAATGCGCAGAAACTGCAATTACCAAAACAACCACGATTGACGATAATACTATGTTTAACTTCATCGATGGCTGGAATATGCTCTTGATAGACTGGCGGATAATTACGTTCATAAGGTAAACTATACACCCAATCAAAATACGCTCTTTCCAGTGGTAACGCTGGCTTATTTTGCACTACAAAAGAGTCAATATATGGTTCGACGATGACATGCGCATTGATTGCATCTGTATTGCGATATTGGTGATTAAAACTTTCAGCAAAAGTACGTTTATCGGTTTTAATTTGTTCAAAAGTAGGTAACATTTCATACTCACTTATGTGCTCAATATTTTCACATCGGTAGACCGTTCCACGGATGTAATCTAATTGTTGAATGCTTAGTCCCGCTTGCAAAGAATCCGCAATTTCGATAATGGTTTTTTCTGCCATACCATAGACAAGTAAATCGGCCCCCGATTCAATTAAAATAGAAGGACGAATGCGATCTTTTATATAATCATAATGACCTAAGCGTCGTAATGAGGCTTCAATACCACCTAAAATAATGGGAGCATGGGGATATATGCGGCGAAGTATTCGTGTATAGGTTATGGTTGCATCATCAGGCCGTTTTCCCATAACACCACCAGGGGTATAATAATCTTTTTCGCGTCTTTTCTTGGCAACTGTAAAGTGATTTACCATCGAATCAATATTTCCTGCTGTAACTAGAAAACCAAGCTTTGGCAGCCCAAATTGTTTGAATAATGCGAGATTATTGATATCTGGCTGCGCCAAAATTGCCACTCTATAATGAAATGCTTCTAATACACGGGAAATAATTGCTACACCAAAAGAAGGATGATCGATATACGCATCTCCACTAACAAGGACAAAATCGACTTCATCCCATCCTCTTGATTTCACTTCTACTTGATTCATAGGTAAAAACATTTTATCACCTTTACTATTATAGCAAAATGTCACTCCTTTTTACATTTATATTGCACTTTATTTTTCTAAAACTCACTAGTGTGCTATGATAATTAAAAGAGGTGATAAATATGAAAAAAATTACGATAAGTGTTCTAGGCATGTCGTGTGGACATTGTGAAATGCGAGTTACAAAAGGATTAATGAAAATTCCTGGTGTTAAGAAAGTAGTTGCTTCTGCAAAAGAGGCTAACGCTATTATTGATTATGATGAAAATAAAGTTAATCTTGACGCCATTAAAGCCGCGATTGTAGAAACTGGATATGATGTCAAATGATCATCAAAATCAAGTTAAAAATTGGGGGAATGACCTGTGCTTCTTGTTCCAATGCTGTTGAACGTTCATTAAAACGACTCAAAGGTATCGTTAAAGCAGAAGTGAATCTAGTCTCAACCATCGCTACTATTGAATTCGACGATGCCTTAACGAATGTAAAAAATATTGAAAAAACAGTTGAAAATACTGGTTACTATGTTGTGAAATCTGCGGAAGAAAAAGGAATCTCTTCTGCGCGTATCATCGCCAATTTTGCTTTTGCAATACCTTTATTTTATATTGCTATGGCACCGATGATACACCTTCCCTCCATCCCTTATTTCAATTTAAATCATCCTTTTGCTTTTGCTCTACTTCAATTCGGATTGACCATTCCAATGATTGTACTCAATTATTCATTGTTCATTAAGGGTTTTAAAAGCGCATTAAAAGGTAGTCCGAATATGGATAGTCTAGTTGCTATTGGC
>CAYOYG010000073.1:0-4698 GCA_964408135.1 uncultured Eubacteriales bacterium
TAAAACAAAGACTTGGCTTTTTGATCGATGTAGGAATTGAATATTTAACCTTGGCGCGGAATGCCTCTTCTTTATCTGGTGGGGAAGCCCAACGGATTCGTCTAGCGACCCAAATTGGTTCGAGTTTGACGGGTGTTTTGTATGTGCTTGATGAACCATCGATTGGATTGCATCAAAAAGATAATGAAAAATTGATTTTAGCGTTGAAAAAAATGCGTGATTTAGGCAATACGCTCATCGTCGTTGAACACGATATAGATACGATGCTTGCCAGCGACTTCTTAGTCGATGTTGGTCCTGGATCAGGGATTCATGGTGGCGAGATTGTCATTGCCGATACCCCGGAAAATGTCATGAAATGTAGAGCTTCGATCACCGGTCGTTATCTAGCGGGAATTGAAAAAATTGAAGTTCCAAGTCAACGTAGAACAGGCAATGGCAAATTTGTGACCATTAAAGGGGCAAGGGGCAACAATTTAAAGAATATTGATGTGGCCATTCCTCTAGGTCTTTTATGCGTTGTTACCGGTGTAAGTGGCAGTGGTAAGTCGACTTTAATTAATGAAATATTAGGCAATGCTTTACTGCGCAAACTTGGCAATAGCAAAGTTCGTCCCCTCGAACACGATGAAATTATTGGTCTTGACTTGATTGATAAACTGATTGATATCGATCAAAGCCCGATTGGCCGTACACCACGTTCGAATCCAGCGACTTATACGGGTATCTTTGATTTTATTCGCGTGATTTTTGCCGCAACAAAAGAAGCAAAAATGCGGGGCTATGATAAGAGTCGTTTCTCCTTCAATGTCAAGGGAGGAAGATGCGAACGCTGCCAAGGCGATGGGGTCATCCGTGTCCCAATGCATTTCTTACCGGATGTTTATGTACCATGTGAAGAATGTGGTGGTAAACGTTACTCAGAAGAAACACTCCAAGTCAAATATAAAGAAAAAAATATCTATGATGTATTATCGATGACCGTCGATGAAGCGTTAGTTTTCTTTACCAATATTCCGAATATCAAACGGCGAATTCAAACCCTGGCCGATGTTGGATTAGGTTATATCAAATTGGGGCAAAGTGCTACCACTTTATCAGGCGGAGAAGCCCAACGTTTAAAATTAGCTAGTGAACTCCAACGTAAAGCAACGGGTCAAACTTTGTATATTCTCGATGAACCTACCACCGGACTGCATAGCGATGATGTAAAACGCTTATTAAGTGTGATTCAACGGATTGTTGATAATGGGGATAGTATCGTCATTATTGAACACAACTTGGATGTAATTAAATGTGCCGATTATCTGATTGATTTAGGCAAAGATGGTGGGAATAAAGGCGGCGATATCATCGCTTTAGGAACCCCAGAAGAAGTCAAAAATGTCGCGGATAGTTATACAGGACAATTCTTGAAAAAAGTCTTATAGAGGAGGCGAAGAAGAATGCGCGTTAGTTTAAAAATCAATGGACTGATTAAGCTAAAAGAAATCATCCTTTATTTAGCGAGCAGTCTTTTGGTTTTTTATCTAGTAGCCAAAGTAGATTCGGCGATAATCATCCAATCTTCTTTGTCCTTATTTTGGTATTGTCTATTCTTTACGCTGGCGGCTTCAATTTTTCATATTGGCGGACAAATCGCGGCATTTTATTTTTCTTCTAAAGAAATATTTAAAGCTTTTCAAGCCAAAAAACCGATTCCCAAAATCTATCTTGTTTTACCAAGTGTTTTCGAAACAATCGTCGATGTGTTATTATTATATTCGTGGAATGTAGTGTTTCCGCAATACATTGCGATAAAAAATCCATTAACGGTGTTAATCGTGGCTCTAGCCATTCGCTTTTTCAATCGTTTATGCGATCGTTTCTTATTGAAACGTTATCAAAATCCAAGTGGGGTGAAAAAGTAATGAGCAAACTGACCGTAAAAAAAGTGGGCGATGCGCTTGGTTATCAATGGAAAACGCGGGATAAAGCCGCGTTAAGTAAAACCATTAAAAATCCCGATTTTTTAATACCAGGACTTGAAATGACTGGCTTTTTAGCTTATAAAAAAGGCGATGAAATTCTCGTTTTTGGTGTGAAGGAAATTGCCTATTTACAACAACAAAGTCCAGAAATTCAACATCAAATTGTGACGAGTTTGATTCAAGAAAAGACACCATTGGTTGTGATTGGGGATCATCAAGCAATCCTGCCGATTTTATTAGAAACAGCCGCTAAGTATTCCATCGCGGTGATTGCCTGTCCGTTGCCTTTAAAAACCATCGCGAGTCGATTAAATGAATTGCTGGAAAATCATTTTGCTCCCCAAGAATTATTTCATGGGACCTTATTAGAAATCTATGGTCAAGGGGTTATTATTGTTGGTAAAAGTGGGATTGGTAAAAGCGAAGTCGCTTTGGAGTTAATCAAAAAAGGGCATCGACTTGTCGCCGATGATGCGATATTATTAAATAGGATTGGTAATGAAATTCATGGTCGAGCACCGGTTCATTTAAAAAACTACTTAGAAGTGCGCGGGATTGGGTTAATTGATGTCTATAAAATGTTTGGTGTTAACTCGGTTGCCGATTATAAAACCATTCGTTATATTATTGAATTAGCAAATCTAGAAGAAAACCAAGAAATCGCGCGTTTAGAGGAACATACCAAGTACAAACGCATCTTAGAAAGCGATATTCCTTGTGCGACCATTTTGGTCGGTGGGGGCAGAAATATTGCCGATTTAGTGGAAGTTGCAGTAACGAATTTACGTTTAAAAGCGAAAGGCATTGATACCGTTCAAGAATTGGTTAAACGCCACAATCGCTTGTTAAAAGGAGGAAAAATAGATGATTAATCCCAACCTACTAGTTCTACCAAGAGAATTTATCCAAATTGGTTCCTTTACCATTTATTGGTACGCAATCTTTATTTTAACAGGAGCTGTCGTTACCTATTATGTTTCGCAATATTTTATCAAGAAAGATGGCTATCCGCATGTCACTTTGGAAAATTGTTTTTTCATCGTTTTTCCAGCTGGAATTATCGGGGCACGTATCTGGTATGTGCTTTCAAGTCTTAGTGAATACCAAGATAACTGGTTAAACGTCTTTAACTTTCGGCTTGGGGGCTTAGCGATTCAAGGTGGGGTCACCTTAGGGGTCCTGGCTGGAATTTGGTATTTTAAAAAGTATTATCCTAAAATGGCATTACGCTATGCCATGGATATTGTGATTCCGAACATTTTAATTGCTCAAGCCATTGGACGTTGGGGTAATTTCTTTAACCAAGAAGTCTATGGGGCTTGCTTACCGACCGCTAAGTTTTGGTTTTTACCAAACTTTATTGTGGAACAAATGAGCAATGGCATCTGTTTAGCTGGTTACACAGCCGTTCCATTATTCCTGTATGAAAGTTTACTCAACACCATTGGCTTTATCTTGATTACGTTTGTCTTGCGTAAGTTTTGGAAAAAAGGTCGTCACTTTGGGGATTTAGCCGCTCTATACTTTATTTGGTATGGGGTCGTACGGGCTTTATTAGAACCATTACGCGATAGTGAATATATTATGTATATCTTTGGTATTAAAACCTCGGTTGCCACCTCGATTGCTTTCATTATCTTTGGTATTGTCTTTATGATCTTGTCGCGGCGAATTGACTTAAGGAAAAATAAACATGAAAAAGTCGCGGATTAAGGCGATTATCTTTGATTTAGATGGCACATTGCTAGATACCGATCGGCTTATCTGGGCTGGGTATCAACATGTGTTTAGCAAATATCGTCCCGACTATACACTTACTGCACAAGATTTACTCGAAGTTCTAGGTCCACCATTAAAAGATATTTTCCCTAAATACTTTCAAGAAGATGTACACCAATTAATCGCGGATTATCGCGATTTTTGTAATAGTGTGGACGCTAGAGATTATGTATCCTTGTGTCCCGGTGTGTTAGAAACATTAACGTATTTAAAAGCAAATGGGTATAAACTCGGGATTGTCACGACAAAATTTGTGGCCGGAGCCCAAGCGAGTTTGCGTGATTTTCATTTAGAAGATCATTTTGATGTGATTGTTGGTCTTGATTCTGTTACACAACATAAACCGCATCCAGAAGGGGTTATTACGGCACTTAAGCGCCTCAATGTTCAGGCCGAAGAAGCTTTATTCATCGGCGACAATGTTAGCGATATTCAGGCGGGAAAAGGGGCAAATGTCACCTCCATTGCCATCGGTTGGTCAAAAAAAGGTGTTGCTCATCTTCAAAAAGCAAAACCCTATACAATTTTACACGATATGTATACACTTATAGATGTGATAAAGGAGCTGGATGAACATGAGTCAAACACAATATGATTTAATTATTATTGGAGCAGGTCCTGCCGGAATGGCAGCCTCCATCTATGCTTCGCGAGCCGGACTTAAAGTCGCCTTAATTGAAAAAGATGCACCCGGCGGTAAAATGGTCAAAACCAATGAAATTGAAAATTATTTAGGCTATGAAAAAATTATGGGCGCTGATTTATCGTTAGCGATGTTTAATCATGCCACAAAATTTGGTTCTGAATACGTTTACGGTGATGTAGTGAAAATCAATAATCATGCCGATTATAAAGAAGTCGTCACACAAGATGCAAGCTATACTACGAAAGCCATTATTATTGCAAGTGGCACAATTGAAAGAAAAATGAATGTACCAGGCGAAGTTGA
>CAYOYG010000074.1:0-4673 GCA_964408135.1 uncultured Eubacteriales bacterium
GATGGCGATGATGAACTAGAGAAGTTCTTGAAAGGTTTGTAAGATAATGGAAAACTATTTAATCCAGTATTATCAAGAAATCAATAAAGGTAACATTATCGTTGGTAAAGAATTAAAAAACCAACTTGATTTTTTGATATCTGAATTAAAGAATCCCAAATTTGTTTTTGATGTTAATCCTGGTTTGCAAAGAATAAAGTTTATTGAAACATTTTGTAAACACACGAAATCACCATTTAACGGACAACCTTTTATTTTAGAGTTATGGGAAAAAGCACTACTACAAACTGCCTATGGCTTTAAGTATAAAGAAACTGGACTTAGACGCTTTAATGAAGTGATTTTATTAGTGGCAAGAAAAAATGGTAAGACAACATTCATTGCTGGTATTGACTTAGCAGAGTTTTTCTTATCAAGTGGTGGCACAGATATTATTTGTGCATCTAATACGAATGATCAGGCATCCATTTTATTTGAAGAAATAAACAATATGCGTGAAGGTTCTAAAACTTTAAGAAATGAAAAGTATTCAAAAAAGAATATTTTTTATATTTATTCACCAAAGACTAAAAATAAAATAAGAAAACTATCAGCTCAAAGTAGAAATAAGGATGGTTTTAATATTGAAGTTGGTTGTATTGATGAGGTACATGAGATGACTGATTCAAAAGTATATGATGCAATCAAACAAAGTCAGTCAACTAAGTTAGAGCCACTCATCTTTATTATTACAACAGAAGGGGTCGTTACCCAAGGGTTCTTAGATTCAAAATTATCCTATGCAAGAAAGTTAATTAAAAGAGAAATTGAAGATGAACATATCTTACCCTGGTTATATACCCAAGATAGTGTTGAAGAAATCTATCAAGATAAAAAGACTTGGCAAAAATCAAACCCAAGTCTAGGGACAGTTAAACTTCCCAGTTACTTAGATGATATGATGAATAAATCCAAACACGATCATGCGATGAAAGTCACGATGCTTTGTAAGGACTTTAATATTAAACAAACTGACCAAGGTGCATGGTTAGAGTTTAAAGATGTGGTTAATACAGAAACCTTTAAAGTTAAAGAGATTAGCGATAGTTACGCTATTGGTGGTGTTGACTTATCTAATACGACAGACTTAACAGTGGCAATATTATTAGTTATTAAAAATGGCAAAAAGTATGTGCTTACTCAATACTTCATGCCAGCGGATGTATTAGAAAAACGTAAAGAAGAAGATAATGCACCGTATGATATTTGGTTAGCCAAGGGACTTGTTACAGTGACTCCAGGTAGTCAAAATGATTTTTCATTAGTAACCCAGTGGTTTATAAAAATGATTAGAGAACATGGTATTAGACCACTTTGGATTGGCTATGATCCGTGGAACTCACTTTATTGGGTTAAAGAAATGGAAGATGCTGGTTTCACATTAGAAAAAGTTAGACAAGGTATTTATTCTTTATCAGAGCCAATGAAACAATTAGAAGCTGATTTAAAGAATAAACTTGTGAACTACAACAATCATCCAATGATGAAGTGGAACCTTGCTAATACTCAAGCAAAAGTTGATATCAATGGCAATATTCAACCATCTAAGTTGGGTTCTAAATTTAAACGCATTGATGGTGCAGTAGCGCTTATTATTGCATATGCTGTTTTAAACAGGTACAAGTCAGAATATGAGGGGATGATTAGATGAGTATCTTTGATATCTTTAAAACTAAAAAGAAAAGTAATCAAATTAATGGTTTCGATTTGTTCACAGCTAATATAGACTTTGGTAAATCAAGTGCGAATAGATTAGAAGATAGTGATTTGGGCGAGATTTGTATTGATAGAATTGCAAGTCATATTTCTAAACTAAAGCCTAAACACATTAAACAAAAAAAAGAAGGATCAGTTGAAATTGTTGATGATGAAATTAATTTTAGATTAACACATTACCCTAATGAATATATGACAACAGCCGAATTCATTTATAAAGTAATAAGTTTGTTGCTCACCAATAACAACTGTTTTATCTATCTATCCTATGATAGCGATAATCACCTGGTTGGTATGTATCCAGTAAACCCAGCCAAGGTTGAGATTAAACAAGACTTAGGAGATTCCTTGTTCTTAGAAATGGACTTTGGTGATGGTGAAAATTACACACTGCCTTATGAGTCATTTATCCACTTAAAAAGATTATATAAGAAACACGAAATCTTTGGTGGCGATGGCGCCTTATCAAGCCATAAACAATTAGTTAAAAGCATTCAAATGAATGAGAACTTACTAACTGGATTAGAAAATGCTTTAAGGTCAAGTTTCCAGATAAAAGGTTTATTAAAGATGAATGCGATGTTGTCAGATAAAGACAAACAAAGGCAAAAAGAAATCTTTGATGAATCACTTAAAACCAACCGAGATAAAAGTGGTTCAAGTATTATTCCAGTAGATATGAAAGCAGATTATATTCCTTTATCAATTGACCCAAAAGTGATTGATAAAGAAACACTAAACTTTGTTCAAAGTAAAATCTTAAATTATTTTGGAGTAAGTGAAGCTATCTTAAATTCAACATATGATGAAAATGAATATAATGCATTTTATGAAAACACGCTTGAACCCCTAACCATCTTTTTATCAAATGCATTTAGTAAAGCCTTATTAAGTAGACAAAACTTGCTAGAGGGTGAACAAATTATATTTTATGGTGAACGCTTAAATTACGCATCATGGTCAAGTAAGATTACAGCAATTGAAAAGTTAATGGGTCTTGGTATCTTTTCAGTCAATGAATCACGTGGTGTTTTAGGATATCCACCGATCGAAGATGGCAATAAACGAATTCAAAGTCTGAACTATGTGAACACAAAATATGCTGATGAATATCAGGTTGGAAAGGAAAATGAAGATGATAAATAAAGAAATTCGAATTGCAGAAGTAAAAGCAGCAAGTGAAGCCGAAATGCTGATTGAAGGTTATGCGATTAAGTTTAATGAAGAAACTTTAATAGGTAGTGAAGAACATGGCTTTAGGGAAGTGATTGATAGATCAGCACTAGATGGAGCCAATATGAAAGATGTACCGCTTAAATACAATCATCAAGATAACTTCTTAGTTCTAGCAAGAACAAGAAATAAATCATTAGAGTTAGAAGTTGATGACGTAGGGTTAAAAATTAAAGCAAGATTACTGGATACACAATCAAATCGTGACATTTATAAGATGGTACAAAGTGGGCTCTTGGATAAGATGAGCTTTGCTTTTACGGTAAAGCACCAAACCTGGAATAGGGATGGTAATATGCCACTTCGTAACATTTTAAAGATTGAACGCTTATATGATGTGTCAATTGTTGATGTTCCTGCTTATGAGGGAACAAGTGTTTATGCTAGGAGTCTGGAATTACTGGATAGTGAAACTAGAGCATTGGAAAATGAAAAGACCGAGTTAAACAAACAGATCATAAGAAAACGAATAAAAATCAAAGGAGAAATTTAGAAATGAATTTAAATGTTCGTAAGCAAGAAATTGATGTCCGTATTAGTGCCATCAAACGTGAATCAGAAAATGCAGAACTAGAGGTTTTAGATACACTTGAAAAAGAGTTGGATGATTTACTAAAAGAGCGAAATGTAATTGATAAGAAACTATTACTCGCATCAAAGTTTGTTGTTCCAAAGGTTAGTACAGAAACAAACAATAAAATGAACTCTGAAATGTTGGAAAAGCGTGGGTCGGATTTAAAAGAAAAACGTGCAGTGCAAGTTTCACAAGATGAAATTTTGTTGACTGAACACGTCAGTAATAAATTAGCACCATATCCATTTGGCGAAGTAAGTTCACTGGTGGATAACATCAATTTAGTTAACCTAAATGGTGGTGAAACGTATAAGAAGACTTTTGTCAAAGAATCTGGTATCGCAGGGACAACCCTAGAGGGTGAAGACTATAACGAAACAGAACCAGAATTTGGTTATGTAACGATCACTAAAAGCAAATTGACTGCCTATACTGAAATCACTGAAGAGTTAGAAAAATTACCAAGCGTTGATTATCAAGCTGAAGTTATTAAGAACATTAAAACGAGCTTGAAGAAAAAACTATCACTTGAAATCTTAAAAGGAAATGGCTCTGCCAATAACTTTACCGGTTTATTTTCGGATAAAGCCGTGGCACTGTCAGATACTGAAGATTTGAGTATTGGCGAGATTAACGAAAATACACTGGATGACATTATCTTTGCATATGGTGGTAGCGAAGATGTTGAAGGTGGTGCAGTTTTAATTCTAAACAAAAACGACCTACGTGCGTTTGCTGGACTTCGTACGAAAGAAGGCAGAAAGATCCACTCAATTGATTATGTAAATCATACGATCGATGGCATTCCATATATTATTAACTCTAATACTGGTGCCATTTCAAATCCAAGCACTACCGTTGGTACTTATGCAATGGCTTATGGTTCCCTTAAAAATTATGAAGTTGCAATCTTCTCACCGGTTGAAATATCAAAATCAAATGACTACAAATTTAAACAAGGCATTATTTGTTATAAAGCGTCTGTGTTTGTTGGTGGAAATGTGGTTGGATATCAAGGATTTGTGCGTGTTGTTAAAGGTGAAAAGACTGATGTGCTAGACCCTGAATATAACGGTTAAGATTTATGGCAGACAGCGTTTTATTAAAGGTT
>CAYOYG010000075.1:0-4628 GCA_964408135.1 uncultured Eubacteriales bacterium
ACCTTGTTAGTTAAAAAATTAAAACCTTCAACAGTAACGAATGCGTGGCGATAAACATAACCTTGGTAATCATTATCGACTGAAAGACAGCCTTCACCAGCCGCTAAAAAGGATTTCCTTTGTGCATAGGAAATAATTTTTGGATTGATTAAAACCAACTTCAATTCTTTGATTAATTTATTGTTTTCATCGAATTCGGGTAAATACAGAGCAATCATACGTTTATTAATACCAATTTGTGGAGCAGCAAGACCAACTCCGGGGCGCAAATCGTATTTCTCACAGTTAGAATCATCGCTGATAAACACCAAATAATCGATGAGATATTGAGCAGTTGCTTGATCCTCTTCACTTAAAGGAAATTCAACAGGTACACTCTTTTTTCGTAAACTTTTGTTGCTATCTTTTACTATAGGACGAAATGTGAACATAATCTCACCTCTTTTAAACTATATTATAACATAATTTTTTTATTCATCAGCAAAGATGAAAAAAAGATAAACTTGTCGCTACGAATAAATACTGATACACTATATATGATTTGAGATGGAGAGAGTGTATGAAAACCCAAGAATTATTAAATGAATGTTATCAACTAAAAGAAGAATTGATTCAAAGCGATGAATATATAAATTTATTAAACAGTGAGCAAGAAATGTTGGCAGACGAGTATGTTCAATTACTGATTCAATCGTTTCAAACTGCTCAAAGTATTTATAACGATAGTATGAAGTTCTCATCGGCTATTAGCGAGGAACTTGGTAAGAAATTCATGCGGGCGAAAGAAATATTATACAATCATCCAAAAGTCCAAAATTACTTGAGAAATTTAGAAAAATTCAATTTGGTATTGGATATGGTCGGGGATAATTTATTTGCCATCATCGGTGGGAACGACAATGCTTTAGTTTCTGCCTTTCGTCGTGTAAAAAATGAATCGATAGGTTAAACGAATTATGCGAGTTATAGCGGGAAAATATCGGCATATCAATTTAGAAGCTCCTGCGGGATTAAACACACGTCCAACATTGGATCGCGTGAAAGAATCTCTTTTCAGTATTGTTCATTTTCAAGTAATGGATGCAGTGGTTTTGGATTTATTTGCCGGATCAGGTGCATTAGGTATTGAAGCTCTATCACGTGGAGCAAAATATGTCTATTTTAATGATTATAATCGTGAGGCCGTAGCTACAATAAAAAAGAATCTAGCAAAGCTACCTAATTGTAGTAATTTTATGATTAGTAATGTCGATTATATGGATTTCATTATTCATAATGATTTTATCTACGATATTGTCTTACTTGATCCTCCCTACAAACAAACAATCTACGAAGAAATTATTCAGACTTTACTAAAGCATAATCGCTTAAGTGAACATGCGATAATCGTTATCGAATGTGAAGAAAAAAATAACCAAATTATCTATAATGGATTTCGACAAAAAACATATGGCTATGGGAATAAAAGTCTTGTTATTTTAACACGAGAATAATGATTTATTTCGTTAGATATTGTTTTAAATCTTCATCAATATCAATATAGATGGTCTTTTGCTTTTTAAGGATTACTTTTCCTAAAGGTCCATGGGCTATTTTTTTTATATTGGCGACACTTGTATAATCAACAGGGATCGATGAAGAATAGCGGGCTTTCGAATAGTAGGCAGCAATCTTGGCAGCAAGACGAATGATCTCTTCACTTAAATCACTTCCACGGACAATAACATGGGAACCAGGAAATCCTTTGACATGGAAAAAAGTGTCGCTCGGATTGGCAAAATGGAACGATAAATAATCATTTTGAATATTATTTTTACCAACATAGATTATGGTCTTGTCAGGAGCAGCAAACTTAGTAATTACCATTTTTTGTTTTGGACTTACTTTGGGTTTTCGATCCGATGAAGTATGTTTTAAATTGGAAAGTTCTTGTTTCATTTGATCGTAGTCATAGCGCGATAGATCGTTGTCTAATTGCACTTCTAGTTCATTAAAATAGTCGATTTCTTCTTGGCATAGTTTAATTTGTTCGAGAGTGTGAACTTGTGAATTTTGCAATTTGCGATATTTGGCATAAAATCGATTCGCGTTTTGCTTTACATCATACTTTGTATCTAATGGAATTGTAACATCTTGATCTGTTTCAAAGTCGTGAACACAAAGATTTGATAACTTTTGCTTTAAATCGTGGCCATAAGTGAAAATTAAATCACCCATTTTTTTATACTTTTCACTTTGATTTGCCTCCACTAGTGATTGTTCAAGAATAGCAAGTCGTTTTGCCAAACGAGCTTTTTCATTTTTAATAATTTTTTCGATAGGGCGTCGCATCTCTTCGATGGCATTTTTTTGGATGATTTGACCATAAAAAAGATTAATCCCTTCTAAAACAGGATATATTTTTGCTGGATCATTTCGATGTTTTAATTGAATTACATGATAGACGTTTTGGTAGAGATATACTCGATCACTTGCTTCTACTTCTTTTATAAATGCGTCTATAGATTCTTGACGAAAATTCCATTCTTTATCAAGTAAAGCAGGCAAACCACTCATGACAAAACGAGCCGGAAATTGATAGATTAATCCACGAGCAATCATCCTTTTTGCTCCTTCATCATAAGAATATTTATATAAAGCATCCAAAATGATGTTGTCTTCTTTGGTCAAGACTGCATTGGTTCGTCGTCCCGTTAATTCAAAATAGATGTTTCGCGTAATCACCGAGCCAATTTCATTAACCTTTGTTGTGGTTAACCAACAAATGCGTTCATCCTCAACCATAGAAAAGTCCTGAATGAGGCTGCCTTCAAGATTCGTGCGAAGTAAATCACTAAAGGAATCACTTAGATTAGTTTGACTGTATTTATCGTGGTTTAAAGTAAAATGAGCGAGATTGGAGTTCAAGGAGATAAACAGATTAAACATTTCATTATTTTTGTATAATGAAAAAACAAAATCGGTACGTGAAATCTGCAGAATCCGATTGATTGTTGCATTTAGAATTTTTGGTTTGATTAACATAAAGACTTTACGAAATAATACTAGGTCAAAATTCATACATTTCACCAAGGCGATTATACCACAGAAAAGCATTGACTTAATAGTATCTTTTCACTATAATAACTAAAAATGGAGTGGATAACATTATGTGCAAAAAAGGCCATCTGATTATTCTCAGCGGTCCAAGCGGGGTCGGAAAAGGCACCGTCCGTCGAGAATTATTTAAAGAAAATGATTTAAATCTTGTCTACTCGATTTCAATGACCACTCGTCCCATTCGTAGCGGTGAGACCGATGGTGTAGACTATTTCTTTGTCACCAAAGACCAATTTATGCAAGCATTAGCCCAGAATCGTTTATTGGAGCATGCTCAATTTGTCAACAATTATTACGGAACACCAAGTGACTATGTAAATCGTTTGTTAGAGGAAGGCAAAAATGTTGTGCTTGAAATTGAAGTCGAAGGTGCCAAGCAAGTAATGGCGAAGTGCCCAGAAGCTATATCAATATTCTTAGTACCACCATCCATGGAAGTATTAGAAGAACGCATCCGTAATCGACGTAGTGAGTCGGAAGATGTCATTCGTTTACGGTTGCAAAAAGCAAAACAGGAAATGGTTTTGAAAGATAAATATGAACACGTGGTTGTGAATGACGATGTGTTTCGAGCAAAAGAAGAAATCGCAAATATAATAAGAAAGCATCTTTAAGATGTTTTTTTAATGTTATAACGTTGTTTTTCGTGTGAAAACGACATAAATGTGCCATAATATGACAAGGAGGGGATTGGATGCAAATTGCCAAAGTCATCATTGAACGACCAGTCGAAGCATTAGATTTGCCGTTCGATTATTATGTCCCTTCTGGTATGCAAGCACTTGAAGGGGTGCGCGTGCAAGTCGAATTTAATAAAAAACTCTTAGTTGGTTATGTTGAATCTTTGATTGAGGTAAATGAGAGCCTTGAACAATATGAGCAGAAAGTCGGGTTTAAATTAAATCCAATTCTTCGCCTCATCGATCAACAAAGAATTATTGACGATGAATTAAAACAATTAGCCCATTATCTTGCCTCAACAACCCTAGCCCCCCTGATTTCATGTTATCAGGCACTTTTACCACCGGCGCTTAAACCAACTTCCGGAGAAAAAACCAAGATCAAGTACGAAAAATGGATTCGCGTTATCAACGAGGATACGAATAATTTAACCGAGAAACAAAAAAAGGCCCTCGAATATCTTATCAATTGTAAAACAATAAAGGCCGCCAATGCGATGGTTCATTCAGGTATAGTAAGTCGTTTAATCGCACTTCAACGTATCGAAAAATACGATAAGGAAACCTATCGCAGTTTATACGAACTTCCTTATGTAAAGATTGATGATTATTCAATCACGACTGCACAAAAACAGGCGATTGAAACATTTTTACAATCGCCCAAACAAATCGCCTTGCTAGAAGGAGTCACTGGAAGTGGTAAAACAGAGGTCTATATTCATTTAGCAAAATATTATCTCGATCGTGGTCAAAATGTACTGATTCTAGTACCAGAAATCTCATTAACTCCTGTGATGGTTAAACGCTTTAAGGAACGCTTTGATGTCAGTATTGCTGTTTTACATAGTG
>CAYOYG010000076.1:0-4574 GCA_964408135.1 uncultured Eubacteriales bacterium
CGTGCAAGGCCATGACGAGATCCGGTTTTTACTTCATCAATATAATCGTTGGCTCCCATATAGAGGAAACTTGCCGTAATATCGACAGGTGCTAAACGATCTGAGTATGTTCCATCACCAAGTTGAGCATTATTATTTTGACCCCAAGTGAGGACGCGGTGTTGGGAAGTAAGAACAGCAGCACCATTATCAAATGCAGATATAGATAGGACCTTTTCGTTCACATTTAAAGGAAGAAGACTGGTGAATTTAGTGGGAGCTTGGGCACCTGTACCTAAATCAAGACTTAGAACTTGTTTCCATTCATTGTTGCTACTCCAGCCAATCACTTGTTTTTGATCAGTATAAGCATATGCATGGTTATTACCACCGACGATATATTGAATATGTTCGCCTTCACTAAGCAGGGAACTAAATGAACTTGTAATATCGGTTGGATAATATTGAGTGGTAAGCGAAGGATTGGCTAGATGGCGAGTACCGACGTTATTGCCCCAACCATAGATACGATGTTGGGAAGTAATCGCAAAGCATACCTCACGAAATGTGGTGACATAGGTAATGACTTCACCTTCCTCCAAGGCAGGCGAATACGCAGTCACCAGTGTTGGTTCTTTAACATTACTCGTTTGTGTGGGGCCAAGACCGAGTGCTCCATTTGCGGAATGCCCCCAAGTATACACTTCACCCTCATCACTTAAAGCTATGCTGTGATTGAAACCAGCGCCAATCGCGATCATTGTTTTATCTTGTAGTGGAAAAGTCGAAACGGCTTTAGTTGATTTAGCTATGTTGGTTGATGTAAAAAGCAGAGCTATAACCATACCACCTAAGGCAGCGAGTATTTTTCTCTTCATAATGATACCCCCCTTTAAAAGATATATATATAAATAAATATACATTTAAAAAAGAGGTATTGTCAATCAAAAACAAGAAGAAAGAGTTAGAATTATCTTTCGAGTTGTAAAATGCATGCATTGATATAATTTCCTGGTTATGAAAAAAAATCGAAGAATGTCGATGTTTCAATATCGGAATTTTATGATGTTGGAAATGAAATGATTTTTTACACTAGAAGACCTATTATCATGGCAAGTATAACAATAAGAGGAGCCGGTATTTTTTTACTGATTAACAGTAAGAAGGATACGACAAGAACACTCCAGACTTGCCAATGAAGGGGTAGTTTTAACGCTTGGGTTATCGCGGTCATCGTGATTAAACTTGCCGCGGTAATACTGACTCCTTTTAAGAAGCTTTTCATAAAGGTGAGTTCCCGTAGAGCTTTCCATAAAGGAAAGACAAAAAAGACAAGCATTATCCCAGGAAGGAAGATGGATAGACCACCGATTATTCCCCCTAAAAAAGCGAAAGAAGAAGGAGTAAGTGCTCGCGAAGATACGAAAGCGGCAAAACTAAATAAAGGTCCAGGAATCGCTTGATCAAGAGCATATCCAGAAAGAAAATCACTTAAACTAATCAATGATTGTGTCGATACTAGATCTTGAATCATCAAAGGGATGACGATTTGACCACCTCCAATGACGGAATAACCATAACGATAAAAGGAAGAATAAAGAGTAAAAAACGGATCCAATACGACTGAACGTAGCGCTTCATTGCTTATGGCAATGGCAACAATCAATATCAGTATCCACCATCGTGGTCGATAGGTAATCTTAGTTTTCTTGACTTGCAGCTTTTCATGGTGGTAATAGAGGAAACCACCAAGAATAAGCAGTAGGGGTACTATCCACATAGAATAAGAAACAAACAAGGTACTTAAGACAAGCATACTGGCAAATAAGAGAAAGTCAAAACGAGTCAAGATGACTTTTTTTGATAGGGAAATTGAAGCAGAGGCGATAAAGGCGACGGCTACCGAAGGGAGAAATAGTAATATGGATTTCCAAGCATCGATCGCTTGAATTTTGGAAAAAAAGATGCCAGCCAATCCCATTATAACTATGGCGGGGAATGCCCAAACAAAAAAGGTCAATAAAGCCAGCAGTGGACCTCCCACATAATAACCAATCGCAGTAATCGTTTGACTACTACTTGGTCCGGGAACTAAGGCATAAAGACCAATCATCTCCATCAATTCTTCTTTCGTTAGATAGTGACGCTTATCAACTAATTGCGATGAAAAGACGCCGTAATGAGCTTCTGGTCCCCCATAAGAACTTAATGAACAAACGAAAATATCCCACAGGAAAGTCGTCCATTTTACTTTTTGTTTCTCCATCTTATTTCACCTCAATCTATTTCTATTATACTAAAATGATTCAACAGGGTAAAAGCATATACTTCAATGATTATCAAAAATAAAAGAGGCGATAATTAAACTATAAATAAATGATATATTTATTAACTTGACAAGCCAAAAATCCATGATAAAATGATATTGTTTGAAATTCAAAGTAATTGGAGAAATCACCATGGATGAACATCAAAAGCAGTTGAATGAATTCTTAGTTGTTACCTTTAATGAAATTTTGCGCTATGAAGAAGCTGCTTTACAAAGATGGACCGATGCCAATCTATCCATCAGTGAAATTCATGTCATTGAAATGGTATTTAGTGCCGTAGCACAAAAGCAAAATACCGCCAGTCAAATTGCAAAAATGCTGCATATAACGCTGGGTTCATTAACCGTGGCCGTTAATACATTAGAAAGTAAAGGGTACTTACAACGAGAACGTTCGCAAGAAGATAAACGAGTTGTCTATATCCTGCCGACATCTCGAGCAGAGGTTGTCAATCAATACCATCAAGATTTTCATCACGAGATGATTGTCGGGTTACTTGACAATATGAACGAACAAGAAGAAAAAGTTTTAGCCGCTGCCTTAAGTAAAGTCCGTGATTTCTTTTTGAAAAAATCACTGAGCGATGAAGAAAAATGAATAAAGGAGAACGCAACCATGACCTTACACATTCTAACCGATAGTACATCTGAAATCAGTCAAGACGAAGCCAAAAAATTAAATATTCATGTCGTGCCATTAACAGTTCAATTTAAAGAAAAAGAATATACCGATGGAATAGATTTATCCCCAAGTGAGTTTTATGGACTCATGCGTCAAGTGGATGAACTACCAAAAACATCGCAAGTGAGCTTAGCCACCTTTATCGATGTTTTTCAAAAAATTCCAGCGAAAGATGATATTGTTGGTATCTTCTTATCGAGTGAATTAAGTGGTACTTTTCAAGCGGCTAAACTAGCCGCGGAAACCATCGGTCGTAAGAATCTATATTTAGTCGATTCAAAGATGGTAACATTTGGGCTATCTGCTTTAGTTCATGTCGCCATTCAACGTAGAAATGAAGGAAAGAGTGCTCTAGCGATTGTTTCGGAAATCGAAGCAATCAAAAGTAAGCTCGTTGTTCATGCAGTAATCGCTGATTTGAAATATTTAAAGATGGGTGGACGACTATCCAATGCAGCTGCTGCACTTGGCAGTGTCCTCCGTTTACGACCATTAGTCGAAGTAAAAGAGGGAAAAGTCAGCGTTATCCATAAAACGATAGGCACGTATATGGCGTATGAATGGATGATTCATCAACTAAAAAAAGCAGACGTTGATTGGAGTCTACCTCATTTTCTTGGTCATTCGGATGCTATGGAAGCTTTAGAAAAATTCCAAAGCCAGCTCAATCGTCAAAGCGATCATCCATTTGATACGATTTATCCGATTGGTATCACGGTGGGTACCCATGCTGGACCTGGTTGTGTTGGACTATGTTATTTTAAAAAATAATGTTTTTGGATTAATCTAATAGATAATGCAAGATCATAAAATCATCTAAATGATTTAAAATAATTTCGACAGGAATCGCATAGCCGTCGGGATTATTGATATCGATTGATTTTGCAAAATTTAAGCCGATGAGTTCATAATGGTAATTGATAAGCATACCACCACTTGAACCACTATCGGTGGGGGCACTATGGGCAATCACAAGAAAAGGGATAACCCTTGTTTCATCGTATTGATTGGTGATGGTGGAGTTCACATAGCGGAGAATGGAGCCATGACTAATGACATTACGTTGTCCTCGAGGTTCACCTATGGCGATAACGGATGTTGGACTTGTCATATTGGATTGACGAAGTTTTATAACATGGAGCGAAGTATTTGTTCTTGGAAAAACTACAATGGCCAAATCCAGTGTTTCGCTGGCACTACCTTCATAAATAAAACCATCGTAATGATTACCTTGGTAATCAGTGACTTTGAACAATTGATGATCAAAGTAGCGATTTTGTTCAATAACATGATAATTGGTGAGCGCAAAATAATAATCATCACTACTATAGAAAATCGCTCCACTGCCCAAGAAATGATTCATTTTAGTAAAGATAGATTTATAATTATAACCAATATTTGTGATTCTTACATGGGCACTTAAAATAGTGGTTTGAACTTCACTTTCGATGGCAGAATAGTCAATATTTGGATCAATTGCATCACGCGATAGTGTCAACGCCGGAATTTGATACTCGCTTAAAGCAGGAGCTTGAAAGTTAAAATTATAGTAAGAACTGGAACAACCAGCAAAGGAAAAACAAC
>CAYOYG010000077.1:0-4538 GCA_964408135.1 uncultured Eubacteriales bacterium
CTGTTTCATTAATTGGTGTTGCTAATTTCCAGGTTTGATGTGGTTTTATAGTCACATCCATCATTACCATTGGAACATAATCGCCATGATTGGGAGCTTTATAATTTTTATAATAACCCGATAATAGAGTAATATCGGCTTCTAATTCATGAATTTTTATCACTTGTTGCGGGGTAATATCACGATATTTTGGGTCGACCATTTTATCTTTTCTTGGCAAGTTCAACCAAAGTTGTACACCTTGCATATGTTTCGATGCCAGTGGCATTTCTTGATGGAGAATCCCACTACCAGCGGTCATCCATTGACAGCCACCATCGGTGATTAATCCTTTATTACCCAAACTATCCTTATGTTCCATTTGACCATGGATCAAATAGGTTATTGTTTCAATCCCACGATGAGGATGCCAGGGGAATCCTTTTAAATAGTCACTTGGATTGGTCGAGTCGAAAACATCCAACATTAAAAAAGGATCAAAAGCATAGGCCGTTGATTTTGAAAGAACACGCGTAAGACGAACACCCGCTCCATCTTCCGTTTTAATACCGGTGATAACCTGATTTACAGTGCGTTGCATAAATAATCCTCCTTGTTTAGAACAAACTCTAGTAATACTTGAAAAACAATTATATATATACATTGTGATAATTGTAATAAACTTATTTTCATTCTATAATAAGACTAATGGCAAGTCAATTAATGTGCCTCAAAGGAGCTTTCATATGCGCATCGGATACGCTTGTATAACGTTAGAACCAAAGCAGACAATTCGATACCGTACTTGTAGTTTAAAAACATTAACTCCCGCTTTGCTCCGCGAAGTTATTCTTCATAATTTAAAAACATTAGAAAAAGCTCTAGAATTTAATATTGAAAACCAGATAAATTTTTTCCGAATTAGTTCCGATATAATACCATTTGCCTCGAGTCCAGTGAATACCATCGAATGGTGGAAAGAATACCAAGATTTATTCGAGTCTATCGCTTCAAATATCAAGAATAATAATCTTAGAGTCTCGATGCATCCTGGTCAATACACTATTATCAATTCTCCGCGAAATGAAGTTGTGGAAAATGCATTTAAAGATTTGGAGTATCATACCCGTTTTTTAGATACTCTTCATCTTGATTCTAGTCATAAAATCATTCTGCATATTGGTGGAATCTATCAAGATAAAGTAACAGCCATGCAGCGATTTGTTGAAAACTACAAAAAACTTCCTGATAATGTTAAAAAACGTCTGGTGATAGAAAACGATGATAAATCTTACTCGATTGAGGAAGTTTTATCAATTTCAGCACAGACAGGAATTCCGGTCGTCTACGATAATCTTCATAATCAAGTAAAACCATCCTCAATACAAAAGAGCGACAGTGAATGGATTCAACAATGCCGGTTAACTTGGAGACCCCAAGATGGTGTTCAAAAAATTCATTACTCACAGCAGGATGATACGAAACGGATTGGCTCTCACTCCCCAACAATATTTAGTCAACTATTTATGGCATTTATAACAAACATTCAACGTCAAGATTTGGACATTATGTTAGAAGTCAAAGATAAAAACATTTCTGCTATCAAAGTCAACAATTTATTAAGTAATCGCCCACAAATTTCTCGCTTAGAGAAAGAATGGAGTTTCTATAAATATTTCGTTTTATCTCGTTCGCAAACTATCTACCAAACCATCCGTCAATTATTGAAAGATAAAACCGCTTACCCGGTTCAAGAATTTTATCAATGGATAGAAGCAGCGATGAAAAAACCAGAATCAAAGGCTGGCAATGTTAATGCTGCCCAACACATGTGGGGTTATTTTAAAGATAAAGCCAATGACAAAGAACGAAAGAAATTTATGAACACCATGTCGATGTATGAACAAGGACAATGTGGATTTCAACGTATCTTAAATCTCCTCTTCCAATTAACACAAACCTATCATGAAGAATACTTATTGAACTCGTATATATTCATTAGTTCAATCGGTGATAGTAAAGGAGAGGATTAAAAATGAATAATCGACCAAAAGAGTTACCTTGGACTGTCTTGACCATCTTGAGTTTTGTTAGCATGATTGTCATGAATGTATTAGCAAATGTGCTACCAATCAATGGGCAAACAACAAAAGAAGTATCGGACTATTATAATAACCTTTTTACACCGAGTTCCTGGACTTTTTCCATTTGGGGAATTATTTATCTGTTACTGTTTGCTTTTGTTTATTATCAATGGAAACATATAGATGAAGCAAACCCAATGTATCATAAAATTCGAGTGTTTTTCATTTTTTCATGTCTCGCAAATATCCTGTGGATTATTGCTTGGCATTATCAGGTAATTTGGCTATCTCTCATCTGGATGATTGGATTAATGATTGCTCTAGGTTTCATTATGATAAACCTACAAAAAATGCAATTAACGAGAAATGAAAAATGGTGTCTACGATTACCGTTTAGTGTCTATTTTGGCTGGATAACAGTAGCATTAATCGCTAATGTAACTACCTTTCTTGTCAGTATCGGATTTGAGGGCAATGTGTGGAATGAAGCGGATTGGACCGTCTTTATCTTAATCATTGGCAGTGTGATTAGCGTGATGATATCACGTTGTTTACATGATATTATATATGAAGTAGTTGTTGTTTGGGCGTATAGTGGCATATTGATTCGTCACGTTTCAGTCAATGGGTTCAACAATCTTTTTCCGATGATTGCTTTTATCACGATTGCTTGTATCGTGTTTCAAATTTATTCGATTGTCTATTATGCTTTTTATCTAGAGCGGAAAAAAGGAGTGCAATTATGAACTATGATGTATTGGTGATTGGTGGAGGATTGTCAGGATTAACCACCGCTAGTTTACTCGCGAAACGTGGTCTTCGCGTTGGCGTGGTTGAAAAAAGTTATAATCCAGGTGGATCCTGTGGTGTTTTTAAACGCGGCGATGATCTTTACGATATTGGGGCTTCCATGATGTTTGGCTTTGGTGAAAAAGGCTTCAATGCCCATCGTTTTGTTTTTAATTCACTAGAAGAATCAATTGATGTTATTAAACATGAAGTTCTTTATTGCATGAATTTTAAAGGGCATCGGATTCAATTCTATGCCGATATCGATCAATTCGCGCATGAGCTTGCCGAAGTTTTTCCGACACAAGAGAAGAATATTTTACGCTTTTATCATGATATGGAAAAACTGTATAAACATGTCATGGTAGAAAATCCAAATTATTCTACTCCTGATGAGACAAAACCAGTCGATGGACTTAAAGCTATCGCGAAACATCCTTTATCCTATTTTCGTTTTCTAACTTATCTAAATCGTTCTGCAAAAAGTTTGTTGGAAAAGTATTTTGACGATGAAGAAATATTTAAATTTTTTGATAAATTGACCTCAACCTATTGCTATACAACGGTCGCTGAATCACCTGCTATATTAGCAACGGTTATGTTTGTTGATAATCATTATGGTGGTAGTTATTATCCTTGTGGATCCACCTTGTTTGTTCCTGGTAAACTCGAAAAAGTAATCGAAGAAAATGGGGGAACAATGCTCTTAGGAAAAGAGGTTGTTCGGATTCTATTTAATCATCAAGATCGCCCTTACGGTGTCTTGTTGAACGATGGTACGAGTTTATTTGCTGATTATATTGTCTATAGTGGAACTGTCTGGAACTTGTACAATAAACTAATTGAACAAGGTCATCTTTGTCCTGAAGAAATTGCTTGGGCAAATCGCCAAGTTCCGACCTATCCAAGTGTTGTCATCTATACAAAAGTAGATAAAAAAGTGATTCCAGAAGGAACTCGTCCAATTGAATTGCTCGTGGGGAATCCTGATTACCTCGATGAAAGCGAAGTTACCGCCTATATTCCGAGCCTTGCAGATCCAAGCGTTTGTGATGCCGATAGTCACCTTGTGATGGCCATTGGACCTAGTTTTGAAAAGTGGAGTGACGAAGATTCAAATTTATATGTTCAAATGAAAGAAAAAGAAAAACAACGGCTACTTCAAGTCCTTGAGAAACGTTTTCCAGGATTTATTCAAGGATTAAAACACTGCGAAATTGCTTCACCAATCACCATTGAACGCTATACCAATAAGAACAAAGGGGCCGTCGCTGGACCAAAGCAAATGCTGGGTCAACACTTATTCAAACGACAAAAGATTCAAACTAGATGGCCTTCTTTAATTTGCTGTGGCGAATCCACTACACTTGGTACAGGTACTACAACGGTCACGACCAGTGGGATTTCTGCTGCAAATGCTGTACTGCGCAAAATGAAAAAACCAGAATATGTTTATGATAAGCTACAAAAAAATTATGTTCATGTTCATCAACAAGCAGTCGATAAAAAAGATTTATTTAAGTCATATAGTCCTGCACAACAAACTATCATTTCTCAAGCGAGTCAATGTCGGTATTGCGAACATCCTACCTGCAGTCAAAATCCTAATTATGATGTACGAGGTTTAATGCGACGTTTGAGTGTTGGTAACTTTGCAGGGGCCAAGAATGTTGTCCATCAAATGAG
>CAYOYG010000078.1:0-4533 GCA_964408135.1 uncultured Eubacteriales bacterium
CTATAACTGATAAAGGCTTTGGCTTTTGCCTTAACGATTTGTTCATAACCTTCAATGGTCACACGACCATTTATTAAAACTATTTTCCCTTCGCAATCAAGCAGATTTAGGGCACTACAATTCTCCACATATTTCAACTCGCCTGTGACACCTTCTTGTGGTGTCTCGCCACTAAAACCATATCCTGTCGCTTCAATGGCACGATACTTTGGATCAAGAATTTCACACTTAACGTTTCGAATCGCATAGGCATCAATTAAAAATGGTTCGATTTTCGCTTCACATCCAATCGCTGTGATTTTGTCTGCCAATATTTGAGCGGCTTTCAATTCTTCAGCGCTGCCTCCTAAGCGAATAAACCCGATTTCTTTGAGCAATTTAAAAGCTCTTTTCCCGTTGATACTCATATCTATTATTCCTTTCTCATATGAGTTAATTATACAGGATTCACACGCAGATGGAAATGAAAAGAAAAAAGCGATATCACTCGCTTCTTTCCACACATTACTTCAATAACTTTCCAAAACGATTGGAATCAATATCAATCATTTTTCCTTGGTCAATTATTTTGTGACCATTAATAAAGACATAGTCAATTCCTTCTGGTGATAATTCTTTATTTTCTTGATAATGGAGTTTGCCAAGATCAAAAATAGTGATGTTGGCATCGTATCCTTTCTTCAAATAACCAACATTGGCTAAATTATACCAAGTAGCAGTTTCTCCAGTCATTTTCGCAATCGTAAACTCGATATCTTCTTGATGATCCCGTGCTAAGATAATAAATTTGACAAAATTATAATAAGCTCCAAAGTTTTGCACACCTTGGCTTTCAATCCAAGCATCGGACATATACAATACTTCTTTTCTCTTCCGTAATGTATCAATGATAGAATCGTTGGCATATTTATACATCAAAACACTTGCGTTGTAGTTCGTAAGACGGGCAATTTTGAGGTAGGCTTTTCGTTGACTCATTTTCCATTCGCTGGCGATTTGTGAGATTCTTTTTCCTTCAATTTCTTTCATTAAACCATGGGTATTCGCAATCAAGATATCTTGAAACCCAAAACCAAGAGTTTTAATACTAACAAATATCTCAAGAGCAAGCCGAGTTCTTGACCATAGTTTTTGCTTACCTTTTTCATCTTGGAGTAAATACCAAGAAGGTAATATAACAGTGATAATAGAAGCCCCAAAATCAAGTGAATACATATCAAAGCGAATGTGACATCCTTGTTGATTGGCTTCTTCAATTAATCGTAGACTTTCGTCAACCGTTCCCCATGTCTTGGATCCCACAAAAATTAAATGGGATAATTGTATTTTGACACCACTATCTTTGGCTAGTTGAATGACTTCATCCAATGCACGCAAATTATGCGCTCTCCCGCCAATTGGTGGATTGTAAGAGGTCGATACTTTTGAACAAGCACGGGCATGAATCGATAAGATTTTGTTTTTACTTTTGACTAATTTAGCAATCGCTAATAATTCTTCATAGGGCGCATATTTGGAAGGAACATACATCAAGCCAAGGGATACTCCTAATGCTCCTTTATCCATCGCATCACTCATTACTTGCAACATCGCTTGAAGTTGTTCTTCACTTAACTTCTCTCCTCCATTGCCATTAACCCCTATACGAGCAGTAGAATGGCCAACAAAAGAGGCTATGTTGACAGGGGAATATTGATTCACCCGTTTTTCAAACATATCAAATTCCGGCAAAATTAGTTTATCATTAGAAAAAAGACCGCCACCGACTAAACCAAAATGCGGTGTTTTCTTATCAAATCCAGTGATTGAAAACCCACAGTTCCCACCAATCATCGAAGTAACGCCTTGGCGAATAAAGGGAGCAAAGTAGGCCTGATTGTCTGTTTTGACTGCATCAAAATCATTATGTGAATGGGCATCAATAAAACCAGGACTGATAATTTTTCCTTCGCAATCGATGATTTCACCTTTATAGGGGATTTTAACCCCCGCTTGTAGAACATCAATAATCTTATCTTGATTAATGATGACACTTCCCAAAAATCCTTTTTGTCCACTACCATCTATAATATAGCCGTTTTTTAAAATCAACACACTATCAACTCCTATTAGATTTAATCATACAACCTCTAAAAATAGTTTGCATTCATTTATGAAAAAAATAGAGATGAACTCTATTTTTTACAATCGCATTTTTCTTTTTCCTTACCCTTGCAGCAATCACTGTCTTCTTCATCGTCGCAGCAACATTCATCATCACAGCAGCAATCATCGCCACATTCTTCATCATTACAACCACATTCACATTTGTGTTGAGCGGATTGGCAACCATTTTTAAGCAATAAATCACGTATTTGTTCAACGCTGAGCACGATACCTGAAACCACCACTTTATCATTGATGGCGATACCAGGAGTAGCCATACAGCCTAGTTTTGCTATTTCTACGGGATCCGATACATGAACAACTTCACAATTACATTGCATTTGTTGAACTACTTCTTTGACTCTTTCATAGTTCAAAGTCGACTTCTTACAACATCCACCTAACGCTTTAATAATCATATTATTTCCTCCTTTATATAAATATGAAACTTAAGCCATTGAAAATATAGCCGATACTAATAATACCACAGACAACAATTAGGATAAAAAAGAATAATAACTTCGGTTTGACTACTTGGCGCAACATAATTAAGGAAGGTAGTGAAATGGTTGTTATGCTCATCATTAAGGCTAAGATTGTACCAATTCCAACTCCCTTAACAAAAAGCGCTTCTGCAATTGGAATAGTGCCAAATATATCCGCATAAATCGGAACTCCAATTCCCGTAGCAATTAATACACTAAATGGATTTTTTTCTCCTAAAACGGCTTCAACAATACTTTGAGGAATCCAATTATGAATTAATGCCCCGATGGCCACACCAATTACAATATATATAAATACTTTCTTCCAGGTAGTAGCCACTTGTTCTTTAGCATAATTTATCCGATTTTTCCAGGTTAGAGTAATATTTTCACTTTCAACAAATTGACCTTCTTTCACAAAATCTTCAATATAATCACCTAATTTTGTTTTCTCTATAATCGTACCGCCAACTACAGCTAGAACTAGACCAACACCAATATAGGCGAACGCGATTGGAAACCCAAACGTCGAAGTTAGTAAAACAAAAGCGCCTAAATCGACCAAGGGGCTAGAGATTAGAAACGAAAACGTGACACCACTACTCAATCCTGCTCGCGTAAAACCAATAAATATTGGAATCGATGAACAGCTGCAAAATGGGGTAATGGTTCCAAGTAATGCCCCGATGATATTCGCACCTATTCCTTTATACTTACCCAATATTTTACGGGTTCTTTCGGGAGGAAAATAGCTTTGAATATACGAAATAACAAAAATGAGAATACAGAGTAGCAGATTAATCTTAATAAAATCATAAATAAAGAAATGCAACGAATGACCAAGTTTACTTTCCAAAAATACAGGTTCAAAAATCAAAGAAAGTAAATATTCAATCAAATCACTTAGCCACTTCATGCCAAACAGTTGATTGTTAATGAACTGCCACATAATTAATCCTCACATGAACAATCTTTTATCGTTTGATTAGATGGAACAATAATAAATTGTTTCAAATAATCATGCATTTTTTGAAATTGTTCAATCCGAATTGAATAATGACTCCATTTCCCTTGTTTTCGGCACACAACAAAATCGGCATCACAAAGTATTTTCATATGATGGGATAAGGTTGATTGACCAATTGCTAACTGGTCCAATATTTTGCAGGCACAAAGTTCTTGATCCCCCAACAAACTTAAAATCTTCAATCGAGTCTCATCCGCTAAAATCTTAAACATGACTGAATAATTATCCATAATATCACCTCATATCGATGGGAATCGATATAAGTATTATAAACATCATATCGATGATTGTCAATGTATAATCTATAAAAAAATCCACCGATTGGTGGATTCCTCTTTAGAATAATGTATTAGGATCTGTATAGGGGAGATTGAATGCTTCAGCGACGCCTTTAAAGGTACATTTTTGATCGTATATATTGATGGCCGAGAGAATACCTTTGTCCAATTTTGCCGCCTTTTCCAACCCTAGATCAGCAATTTTTAATCCATATTGAATCGTCGCATTGGTTAATGCGACTGTTGAAGTATAAGGTACAGATCCAGGCATATTTGCTACACAATAATGAAGAACACCATCCACTACAAAGGTTGGATTGTCATGATAGGTCGGATGAGTTGTTTCTGCGCATCCTCCTTGGTCAACAGCAACGTCGACGATAACGGAACCTTTCTTCATCTTGCTTAGTATTTCTTTTTTAATCAGTTTGGGAGCGCTGGCCCCGGGAATTAGAACAGCACCGATGACTAGGTCGGCATCCATTAATTCATTTTCAATGGATGTTTTTGTTGAATGGATGGTTTTTACTTGACCATTAAATAAATTATCTAGATAGGTCAGTTTATCCAAACTTGTATCCATAATCGTTACATCGGC
>CAYOYG010000079.1:0-4501 GCA_964408135.1 uncultured Eubacteriales bacterium
GTAAAATCTGAACTCCATATTTATCAATTCTTAGTCAAAAACACATGCATCGTTCGCTCATATAAATTTTTTCTTACATAAAGATTACAAAAAGCACTTGCTTTTATTCCGATTTTTCTATACAATTAACAATGCAAATAAGGCTGCCGACTTAGCTCAGTTGGTAGAGCTACTGAATCGTAATCAGTGGGTCACTGGTTCAAATCCGGTAGTCGGCACCATACTTATTCTCCCATGGATGCTTAGCTCAGCTGGGAGAGCATCTGTTTGACGTACAGAAGGTCGGCGGTTCGATCCCGTCAGCATCCACCATGATAGAAAAAAAGCGAAACTTCGCTTTTTTATTTTGTATGAAATCGCTTCTTTAGCTCACGGATAAGGTCACGAGGTAATATTAACAAACAAGCAATTAATAAGGCAACAGCAATGGAGCCCATAACAATTAACTCCCAGCCACTTTCTTTTAGCCAAAAGATTAAGGAAAGAATTACACCAAAGACCGCGATAAAAATAATCCACAACATTGGCATCATGTTTTGCTTCTGCCGTTCTAAATCAGTGAAAAACAAAAATCCTGTTGTGGTCAATCCACCAAAGAATAATAAAGTTACCGTTCCGCGAATCCAAACAGGAGCGATAAAAATATCAATTAATATTAGCAAAATAGAGATGTAGGCTAGGCCTTTAACAAATTGACTAATCCGATTATATTCGACTAAGCTTGGTGAAAAAATAAAAGTCCATAAGATATACAATGACCAAAGGACAATAATGCTCCAAGCTTTTCCACCGACAAAAATATTGACGATAGGACACGCATAAGCTGCCAATAAAAACGGCCATTTTGTCCAATGACGTGATTCGACTAGTTTTAATTTCTTTTTACTTTGACGTGGATAGGTAATCTCAACTTTCATAGGTATCACTCCCTTCGACACTAACATTCAAACCATCTGCTTGTAATAAAGTATATAACTTTTCTTCAAAAGATGGGTCTTTCGTTAATTTGGAAACCGATAACATTGTTGTATCCTGGTAGGAAACAAGGGTGCATGATGCACGATTCGTAATCCGTGGACCCAACACAAAATCAATACAATCGACATAATCTTGCATTTCTTTAGGTAATGTCACTTCGCCAAGATTCGATAATGTATTGGAGAAAATAGTATCACCTAAAAAACCATAAATGATACTAGCAACTGGTGCTTTAACAAACAAAGGAATGTAGCGTAAAACACGAACCATTTTTGAAGTAGCTTTCATCATTTTTGTCATGACTTCTTGCGTTGTCTTCTCCGCTAGTTGTTTATCCACTTCCTCAATGATGGAAGTGGTTGAACTTACCTTCTCGATTGGTATACGAATGCCGCAATACATTGAAAAATTGCGGATGGTTGCTGAAGGATAAAATTTACGCATATTGACCGGAACATGAATATTAATACTGCCATTCACTTCATCGGTTGCGTATTTAGTTGCTACAAAAATGACTGATAAAATATAGGCAGTTACGGTTGTATTTTTAGCACGAGCAATAGTTTTTAAATGTCCAGTATCCAACTTAAAATGCAAGATTCGACATGGTTTGATTTTAGCGATTTTACCGCTCATTTGCAAGGCGGGTTTATCGATGAACCCTCCCCCTTTTGTCTTCGTATTTATCGTAGCAAATTGATTTGATGTTTCCTCAATTTTTGGAATTTCATTGATATCAAATACTTGATCCTTACCACTAATATTAACCCCTAAAAGCCGCAAGTATTCTGCGACCAGTGTTTTTAAAAATAACATGCCACCGGTTCCATCCGTTAAAATATGAAAAAACTCAATACTAATCCGATTGTGATGATACAAGACACGGAAGGATTGCGAACCACTTTGTGATATGATAAGTGGCTGACATGGTACGGCTTTTTCTTCGTCCACTGAGTAACGTCGTTTGGAGGTATCTAAGTAATGCCAGAAAAAACCTTTTTTAACCGTAGTCGCAAAGCTTGGAAAACGCTTGATTACAAAGGTAAGAGCAATTTGAAGTAAAGATGGAACAACTTCTTGTTTTAGATAGACAGAGAGGCGAAAAACAGCCATTTGCCCATGTTTTATCGACAGAGGATAAATTTTTGCAGCATCGTCCAAGGGATACCATAAAATGGGTGGTCGCGCATAAAACCCACCTAAATTATGCGCATC
The DNA here is from genome assembly GCA_964408135.1 of uncultured Eubacteriales bacterium. Taxonomy (GTDB): domain Bacteria; phylum Bacillota_I; class Bacilli_A; order RFN20; family UBA1709; genus CAYOYG01. Next base: position 2,194 of record CAYOYG010000079.1, read on the forward strand.
CAAACGATGTAAGGCTTCATCAAGCCCAACATTGGTTTGATGATAGTATAAAAGTGCATTTTCGAAATCGTGATGCATCTTGATAGTTTCCGCATGCGATAAGGAGAGATGCCGATTTAAATCCAAAAAGAAAGTAGCCAATTTTGCCTGTTCACTTTCGGTTTGGGTTTGCTTATATTGTTCAAAAAGCGTAAGCTTAGCACTTTTCATATTCTTCGTTCCTGCTCTCTTTATATAGCGATGGTCCACGACTTATCATCAATAAATTGAACCAGATAATAGATTTCCTTGGGATGTGGTATATACTTCCACATTCGTTATTCTAACGAGCCATAGCGAGGTAGTCAAGGACTTTTCTTATAGAAGAAAGTCGATATTATTTTAGGATGTATCGAATGTGACCTTTTCCTTTACTTACATGAAAGCGGCTAAGCGCCCCATTGATGATGGTAAACATGGGTGGGAGATGACCAAAATCAACATTCATAACTACTTCGACATTTAAATCAGTTAATGCATCAAAAACAGCTTGTTCATGAGTGTAATCAAAAAATGGTTGTGTGTATCCAGGTCGGCCAAAAATGAAACCACGAACATGTTTAAACCATCCAGTTTGCTTTAACTGCCATAAACTGCGCAGCACACCAGCCGGGGTCAATTCAGCCGCTTCTAAATACCAAATAATACCATCCTCTTGATACTTGTGAATAAACGCTTGGACTTGATCAAATGGAGTTCCGACTAAATTGACCAATACATCAAGGCAACCACCTAGAAGTCGCCCTTCCATCGTCACAGATTCTCCCCCGATAATGGTGGTATATTCGACAGGATGTATTTTGTTATAAGCAACCAAAACATTCCCTGGTTGATTTTTAAGAGATTCAATTTCATAAAAATCGTAACTTTCTTGTTGCAGAAGCCGACCTTGTATTATTTCAAGATTCTCAGCCAGGGATTCATCAAGAATACTCATTCCAAAATCAGGAGCATGAGCCCCATATAAGGTGGCAACATCGCATAATGTGGTCAAAGTAAAAGTGAAAAAGGTATTATCCGAATACCCTTGAAAGAACTTTGGTGGACAATTCTTGAGTCGTAAAAAATCAAGATAAGGTAGAATTTCTATCATCCGTTCTCCCCCTGCAATTGACAACAAAACATCCACATTGGGATCACAATAAAACTGCATAATTTCTTGACCTCGATTGGGTGGTGTATCACTTTGACATTGTTTCAAATTGAATGCTTGCTGTGATAGTTTCACTTGGAAACCATAGTCTTCAAATCGTGTAATCGCGGAATTCAGACGAGAAAAATAAGGATCTTCGGCTGCTCCAAAGGAAGGAGCAACAAGACCAATTGTCCCACCTTTTTTTATAAATGAAGGATAGCGCATTTCTTATCACTCCTTTTTTCTATTCTACCATAGTCAAATAAAAAAGATAAATAGTGGAAACTATTTACCTTTTGTGTCTAGAGATCGCAATTTGTTATTATTGAGAAACGCGTACATTCTTTGCTAGATAGAAAGCGGCAAGGAAGCCAAGGAAAGCAATTCCTCCTGCTGTAATAAAAACTAAACTGATATTACTTGGAAGTAAGGTGTAGAGGGTTGGACCAATGATACTGCCAATGGAGAAGACGCTAAACATAAATGAGTAGTTACTAACTATGTTCTTTTGACCAAAGACAAATCCAGTGGTTGGAGCTACAATACTTGAGATTCCACCATAACTCATCGAAACAAAGACTAAAAGAATTAAAAAAACTATGACATTAGGTACTAATCCCATCGTTATTAGTGCCATAACAAAGGTTGCTTGAACAATCATGATGGATTGGAAACGACCAATACGGTCGGATATCCAACCGATAGCAAAGCGCCCAATTGTGTTAAATAAAGAAACTAAGCTAACAATTAAAGCAGCTTTGGCGGCGGTAAAGGAAAACTCATTTTGCATAATTCCAGAAATCTTGGTAATAATCATCATCCCACACGATATTCCAAGCGCCAATGTTATATAGACTGGTAAAAATTCTTTACTCTTAATCATCTCTGAACGATTCTTTTCACTATAGGACTTGAATGTTTTCTTATTCGCTACCGCTATTTGATACATTTCGCTTTTAAACTCTTCGGTTGGTTCAACCAAGAAAAGGCTAAAAACAAAATAAATAACAGTAAAAACACTTCCTAGAATGACGAAAGTTAATGGTAATCCAACTTTGTCAATTAAAAGAGCCGCTAAAGGCGCCCAAATAATCGCACCCATTCCAAAACCCCCGACGGCAACACCACTCGCAA
>CAYOYG010000080.1:0-4474 GCA_964408135.1 uncultured Eubacteriales bacterium
GTATTGCTATTGTGTATGACAACCGCTATTACTTGGCCATCGATGATGCAGTTTATGTGGCGGATGCTAGATATCGTTCGGCATCAGACATGGACGACACATTTAGCTATGAATTCTTTTATTGGATCAACGTACCAGTAACTGCATGGTTAATCTTCAATGATGAACTATACTTCGGAACTGCTGAAGGCCGTATTTGCAAGTTTGACAACAAGTATAGCGACAGAACATTGATTAAAGCCATCGATGGTGATGTTACCTTAGTGGTTGATGGTAACTACCTAGTCCATAACGAAGCCATTGAGGTTAAGCCTAACGATGAAGTATATGCCAACTGTTATGAGTTGCTACTAAGTCCAAGCGATTTTACAGCCAATTTAGAGGACGATGCGGTACTTGACCTTATAGACCTCGACATGGTTGTAGAAGATGGTACAACCGTGTACATCAAGAACCTAGATGGCGCAACGACTGGGTTATCCGAACAAACGCCTTACACGATTGCCGATTACACCGATACATCATTCAGATTGAAGAATGCATCTGGTGCTTATATGGACATCTTGAATGGAAACTTCGAGGTTTGGCGCAATCTAAGTGAAATCAACATGTATGCATCGGACATTGACACGGTTAATAGCCGATTCAAATTGAAACGTTCACCAACACTACCAACCGTAACCCTAAGAAGTTATGTGGATGAACCAGTAAACTTCACGATTGTTATACATAAACCGGTTGAAATGATTTGGTACACACCAATCTTCGACTGCGGAACGAACTTGATGTCTAAAACACTATTAAGTCTCACACTCGCTGCTGATGGCAGTTCAGAAGGACCAGTCTTATTTGGTTATGAGACAAGATATATTTCAAGAAACTTACAGTCGATCAACTTCAAGTCATTCAACCTTGAGGACATTGACTTCAATAATTTTACATTCTTAACCGCTATTGCATCGAGCTATACAATCCCAGCAAAGGAAAAAGACTTCAACTACATCATTTTGAAGTTCAGTTCATCCACGAACAATAACATCATTGTGAATGGTTTAACGGTGTTGTACAAGATTAATGCGAAGAATAAAGGGGTGAGATGATGTCAGTAAATAAGATTAGCGAATCAACTCGCAAAAGCATTGAAAATAAGTCAGCAAAGTCGCTACCAGATAGTCCATCGATGGTTGGTTATTCACCAGATATGATTAGAAGAAAGATGTACGCATTCATTACGGACACATCATTATCAATCATTTCAGAAATGAACCGAATCGTTGATGAAACCAATCATGCGCTTCAATTAGGAAGCATTAGGAAGTTTGACACTATCGAACAAGCAAACGCTGCTGACTTGCCAGATGGCACATTAGTATACGTGAGAAAGTAACTTAGGAGGACACGATATGAGTGACGAAGAAAGAATCAAATTAGAGAAGATGACGAAAGCCGAAATTCTCGATCATTTTGCACATTTATCCAGTGCAGTCGAAGCAAAAGACAAAGAAATCAACACGTTGAAGGATTTACATCAATCCGAAAAAGATAGTCTAATAGCTGACATTACGCGTTTAAAGACCTCTCAAAAGGGCACTAAACAAGCGCAAGAAGAAACATCCAAGATGATTGAAGCGTTGACTGAAAAGCACAAAAAAGAACTTGAGCAAGTTCGTAATGAGAATGCATCCTTGAAAAAGGAATCGAATCATGACGAAGCGGTACGCCTTCAAATGGAAAATGCAAACCTAAAAGAACTTCTAATTAGACGCATTGAGTTTAGTGATTCTCTATTGAAGACACAACAAGGCTTGAACGAATTATCGGTTGAACTTAACCGACTATACAGAGAAAAGGAGTTTGGCAAATAATGAAATTTCTAATTCTATTATTGATGATTACATCAACACCTATGATCCAATCTCAAGATGAAACGCAAAACGTTGAACGTGACTTTGGTTACGTAGAAGAAAAGCTCAAAGAATCGAGACAAGAACAAATGAAAGACAGTAATTTTTCGATTGAGGGGTTGAACTAATATGGCAGACCAAAAGTTTGAGTTAAGAGAGAAGATTAGTGGCGCATTCAATAACGCCAACTCTCGTATTTTAGTTGCCTCTGATAAATCGCTTGTCGCTGGGTTATTAGGCGCGGATGGGAAGTTAGCAAATGACATCATCCCAGAGTACCTATTAAACGCAAGACGTGATGGTGGTACTATCGCAGCGAATAAGACCTTCCAAGAAGTCTTTAATCAGTTAAAGACTGCGTTAGGTCTATCCTCATATTCTGATTCAGCAGCAGCAGAATTCATGAATGGTGCATTCGTTACCATTAATACAGCAACAAGCATTAACGTTACAAAAGGTATTGGGTCATTCGATGGATTTGCAGCAGCCGGTGATGATGGTGCACAAAACCAATCTTCATTAGCACTTGAAAATGGTGATAAGTTAGTATTTTTATCCTACGAATCTTATGATAATACGGAAGCTGGTTATTGTATCATAGATGGATGGCCTTCACCATCTATCGAAACACAAGCAGCATGTTCAACAGCAAGCGGTATTTGGATGGCAACTGGTGGCGCAAGCGGTATTGTTACCAAATGGGCAGTCGTAAACTCGACCTACAACAATGCAACACAATCAACAGCCGGTCTCATGAGTGCTAATGATAAGACTAAACTTGATGGATTGGCAAACTATGTTCACTTTAGTGGTGGTGCAAATACCACACTTAATGGTGGTGGCATTTCATTCTTAGCAGATGTCACAGTCAACTCAGAAGGTCACGTTTCAGCAATTTCATTGGAAACTATTCGTGAAGGAAGTTCATCACAAACAGGCGTATTGCAACTAGCATCTGGTGATGAACTAAAAACTACATTAAGCACAGGTAAAGTAACTACACCTGCTGGTGTTAAAACAATGATCGATTATTTCGGTGGGTTAAAACGATACAACGTTATTACAACAGATAACACAACGGCTTCAGCAGCCCATCCAGATGGCGCATTAGCATTATTCGCAGTTGCATAATAGGAGGTAACGGCAATGCCAGCACAAAAATTTGAATTAAGGCTAAAAATAGCTGGCGCATTTAATCATGCTGATAGCCTTCTACAATTACGTTCACATTGGGATATGGTGGATGGTAAGCCTAGTACTTACCCTCCTACTGCCCATACACATGGTGCGCTTGCAAATGATGGTGTTATTGGAACTGAAGTAACATATGATGGAGCAAATGATAGGATTCTTATTGCTGATGCTTCAGATAGTTACAAGATTAAAAGAGTACCAGTTGGTGCATTGCCACTAGTTGGACATACACATGACGATAGGTATTTTACTGAAACTGAAATTCAAAATAATGCGATAAGCATGCGAAGATTACAAGTCAATTCAAATGGTGAACCGACATCAAATTTGGGCACACCATCAGTAGCTGAAATGGCACTGTTTCAAGAGCAGTTTAATAATAAAACTGAGTTCTATAATATTGCGAAAATTAAATTTTATACCTCACCAGATAACGTGAATTGGACTGAGATTACAACATTTACTGATGATAGTAAGAGAATTTTTGTTGGAGGTGACTCATCTACAACAGGGATAACAATACCTAATAATACGCCATACTTTAGGATCGAAATAGAAAATGACGGAAACTATGTCTATCTAAATGCTCTATATATGTATTGGCAATCAAGTGGGCACTCTTCAAAAGTTAGGATTTGGCAAAAACCTCGTAATACACAAGTATGGGGTATTGTAACAAATAGTACCTCAAGTGTCTCATCGTGGCCTGGACATCTCTATTTACCATTTCCTACCATCCCGTTTCATCCTACTGGAACAACTCACGCAGATGCAATAAGAATTGAATTTGAAAACACATGGAATCTTAACTCCGGAACAAATCCTTCCGGTTGGAATTTACCTATATACTTGCACAAAATGCAGATTTGGGGTGGTTATCCAGCTGGGAAGAGAACAATCTATTCTGTAAATGAATTAAAGCACGTAAATTTCCCAGATCAAATCAAAGAAATGGGTCAACGTGTCTATTCACCAAACAATAAACCATCCTTAACAGACTTAGGGATTAACTCACTAATTGGTACATCAGAATCGTTCACAACTGGTGACTTATTGATGCGAAAAACGCTTGGTGCTGGTGCTTTAGAAAAGACTACATTGGCGGAACTTAAGTCATTCATCATTGGTGAAGCATCGACTGATGCCTATCGTGGTGATAGAGGTAAAATCGCATACGACCATTCTCAAGCAAGTGGAAATCCTCACGGTGCTACACTAGATAATATTGCAGATGGTTCAACAAGAAAACTTGCAGATTACGTGCCAACCACAAGGACTATCGCTGGATTACAATTGAATGCTAACATCACCATTGCATCATTAACAGCAGCCTTAAATGAAGCATCCACATCGTTAAAAGGGCTCATGTCATCGAC
>CAYOYG010000081.1:0-4426 GCA_964408135.1 uncultured Eubacteriales bacterium
CCCACTGACACCAAGTAAACCGGATTTTTTGTTCATAATGGTGATAACATCATCTGCTGATTTATTAAGTTTAGCACATAGATAAGAAATGATAGCAGGATCAATGTCACCGCTTCTAGTTCCCATCATGACACCAGCTAGTGGAGTAAATCCCATGGAAGTATCAATACACTTTCCATCTTTAACGGCAGCTAAGGAAGCACCATTACCAATGTGGCATGTTATGATACGTGAATGGGCTGGTTTTCCAAGTAATTCGTAAGCTCTTTGTGAAACATATAGGTGAGAAGTTCCATGGAAGCCATAACGACGAATTTTGTATTGGGTATAGTATTCATAAGGAATTGGATAAATGTAGGAGACTGGATCCATGGTTTGATGGAAGGCAGTATCGAAGACAGCAACGTGACCGACATTTGGCAGTGCTTTTTTAAATGCATTGTAACCGGTCAAATTCGCAGGATTGTGTAATGGGGCTAAATCGGATAAAGCATCGATGGTCCGCGCTACCTTATCGGTGATAATGGTTGATTTTGCAAATTCTTCTCCACCATGAACCATCCGATGACCAACACCATTGATTTCGTTTAAAGAAGCAACAATTTTTTCTGAAATTAATGATTCCAGCAAGATTCCAACTGCTTCAGTATGGTTGGCAATTGGTATTGTGCGTGTTTTTTTGATATCATTGAATTTCAAGGTAACGATCGCATCGTCCATTCCAATTCTTTCAATAACTCCGGATACTAATACTTTTTCAGCTGGCATCTCAAAGAGTTGAAATTTAAGGGAAGAACTACCAGCATTTACAGCAATAATTTTGGACATATTAAAAACCTCCTAATTTAATTTTTTACCAGTCTTAATTTTACTCCTTTAGAGTCATAGAATCAAGGGCTAGAGATTACTTTTATCGCATGTAATATGAATTAGAAATATTGACTATCTTCTGTATTACTTTCATAATTTTCATCAATATCAATTGTTTCCATCTGAGCAATGCATTCAGCAATGAAAGTCATATAATCAAATCGTTTTTCTAAATCCTCTGCCCGGGCGATTCTTGGCTTCGTGATTGGGTTTTTGGGATCAAAAATAGTACAACAATCAATGAATGGACGAATGGAAATTTCATAAGTCCCTAATTGTTTAGCCATGGCGATAATGTCATTTTTATCGGTGGTCGCTAACGGGCGAATCATTGGCAGCGATATGACCCGATTGATAACTTGCATACTATTTAAAGTTTGTGAAGCAACTTGTCCAATCGATTCGCCGCTAACTAATGCTAACAATTTATAGTTATGTGCCACTGTCTCAGCAATACGATACATCATTCGCCGCATTATGGTAACAGCATAAGACTCATCGCATACTTCGTATATCTTTTCTTGCAACTTAGTAAAGTTAATAATGTGTAACCGAATCTTACCAGAAAAACGGGCTAAGACTTTTATTAAATCGACCACTTTTTCTTGGGCCTGACGCGAGGTGTAGGGTGGTGAAGCAAAGTGTATAGCTTCCATTTTTACTCCTCGCCGCATCATTGCATGAATCGCAACCGGCGAATCAATACCACCCGAAATTAAAGCAAGGGCTTTACCACCGACTCCTAAAGGATAGCCGCCAGCACCTTTGTAATTGCGAACAAAAATAAAAGTACCTTCGTTACGAATTTCAATATTAACGGTAATATCGGGTTGATGAATATCGACTTTCAGGCTAGTATTTTTCAAAATATAGTTAGCAACAAGACGATTTACTTCATCCGAGTGATGATTGAAACGTTTATCTGCTCGCCGGGTTTTCACTTTAAAACTGCTTCCCTTTTCTTCTGTGACTAATTGAAAACTATCCGCGATAATTTGTTCAATATCACTCGGACATTTATGTACGAAAGAAAATGAAGAAATTCCCGGTATTTCTGCTACTATTTTCATGATTGAATCTTGATCTTCTTTGGAACATTGTTCTAATTCTAGATAAATACGATCATGCGCTTTAATATATTGAATCATCGTGAATTTCTTTAGGCGAAACTTGATATTCGAATATAATGTATTAATAAAATCTCTTTTATTTTTCCCCTTGGTATTCAATTCACCAAAGCGAATCAAAATTTGGTTATAATTCATCCCATGACCTCATTTCACTGCATCGATAACGCGGTTTATTGTTTCAATAAATCGATTAATTTCTTCGGGGGTTGTATGTTTTGAAAAGCTTAATCGAATTGTCGAAATTGCTCGTTCATAATCGCCAAACATATTAAGAACAACCTCGCTTGGCTTGTCGAGTTTACTCGAACAGGCGCTTAGGGTTGAAACACAAATACCAGCGGCCTCTAATCCTTGAACAACAACGGCTGCTTTTTTACTACGAATCGATAAATTCAAAATATAAGGCGAGGCATCAACTGGTGAATTAATTACAACAAGAGGGTGATTAATCAGGGCTTTACGTACCATATCATTGATAAGTCGAACATGTTCATATCCCTCATCTTGGTGCTCAAACGCGAGGCGTATTGTTTTGGCCAATGTAACATTGACAGGCCAATTGCTAGTTCCAGACCGATAGCCAAATTCGTGATTTCCGCCACATATTTGTGGTTTTAATTCGACGGATTTTCGTTTGATTAGCAATCCACTACCTTTTAATCCGTAAATTTTATGGGCTGAACAAGAAATTAAATCAGGACTGATTAAATCAGTGTGAATTTTACCAATAGCTTGTGTCATGTCACAATGAAAAAAAGCTCTACTTCTGCTCTTGATAATTTTGGCAATTTTTCCTATATCATTGATAGAGCCAACTTCATTGTTAACCGCCATAATTGAAACTAAAATTGTTTGTGGTGTTAAAGCTGCGGCTAATTGATCTAGGTTTACTTTACCAGATGAATCAACGTCAAGATAAGTGACAGAAAAACCAAACATTTCTTCTAGTTGTCTAAACGTATTTAAAACTGAGGGATGTTCAGCTTTTGATGTAATTAAATGCCGGCCACGATTCAAGTATTGGAAAGCCACGCCTTTAATCGCTAAATTATTGGATTCACTTGCACCCGAAGTAAAAATTACTTCTTCTGCTGTGGCATGGAAATACGAAGCAATCTGAGCCCGGGCGCGGTTTTGCAAACTAAAAACAACACCACCAAGAAGGTGGTTAGAGGCAGTATTAGCAAAATACTTATTTAATAGTTCATAATAGGTGTCAACAATTTCCTTATCGATGGGAGTTGTTGCAGCATAATCAAGATAGATAATCATTTTATTCCATTCCTTTATACAACTGGCTTTTTGAAAGGGAGTTGTCCGAGTTTACTGACGCTATTAGTGACAATTTCGATAGCTTCTTCAAAACGTGCTTCAAAAAAGAGAATTTCGGCTTTCGAAACAGTGCTTTCAACATCACTAAATGAAGCACGGAAATTGTTTGCATGCATCATTAGTTTCTCACAATATTGGGCAAAACCGACATCGCGGTTGCCGCTTTCTTCAATTTTTGAAAGAATCGCATCCAATTTTGATTTTAAATCATCGACAATCCGAATAACAATCGGTGATGCCGAGACTGCCTTGGATAATTTCGCTATCAATTCATAACCTTCTGCAAACTCTCGTGTATACTTCAAGGTCAATTTATCTAGATTGACATTGCGAATCTTTAGTTCAATCACTTTTAATCTTGTTGCAGCCTGATCGACCAGTTCGTAGGCGTTTTCAGAAACAACTTTCATATTGGTAATTTCACCCTTATAATTCGCCATCATCTTTTCAAGTTCACTTGATAGAACTTCAATTTCTTTCATTTTTTGATACCGCATCAGGTATGGCTGCTTAGCATAGTTTAAACTATCTAACGCCCGCCGTGTAATCGACAATGTGTTAACTTGATTTTTGATTTTGCTGGAAAACTCTTGGGCTTGTTTCGAAATATCATAAATTTTATTTAACTCGTTAATTTCACTCATATATCGAATAAATGTTCTTTCAAGTTCTTCGGCTTTATTATAAATCAAAGTAAAGCGGGAATCGAATGCTTGACGGGCTTCTTTTTCTTCATCAATTTTTTGTTTTAATTGGTTGATTTTTGCATCCAAATCGGTAAATATTGCATCAAGGTTTGCAAAATCAAAAGCAACAATTTTTTGGATCGTTTGTGTCAATATTTCTTTAATTTTATTAATTTGAGCTCCTGCTACGATATGATAAAGCGGGAATCCATTCGCCTGCATTTGGTTACAATCCTCAATAATGCTATTAACTTTTGGAGGAAAATACTTTGTTGCAATTTGGCAGTAACGCGGTAAATTTTCAAACGATTTAAAGAGTGAGTTAACGTCGTTTGCTATCGAACCAAGAGAATCACGAGCATCGTCATAATTACCACGATTTACTTGTTGTTCATATAGATCAAATTT
>CAYOYG010000082.1:0-4420 GCA_964408135.1 uncultured Eubacteriales bacterium
CACAAAAATCATCGAAGTATCTCCTCCACCAAAGCCTAATGTATCGTTAACAAAGAAAATGAATATCCCCATAATAATATCGAAGCCAACCATGCTTAACACATAATAAGCAGCAATATTTCGAAATTCTTTTAAGCGAAAAAACTCCTTTAATGTTTGGATAAACCCTTTTTGATTTCCGGTTGCTTTGCTATTGGTTTCCCGTGTTCCAATCGCACATATTAGCATAACAATAAAAGCAATAGTTCCAAAGATTATACCCGCCCATGTGTAGGCCAATCTTTCACTACCGAATACTCCATACAGGATACTTGTTTCTCCATCCGCTAATAAAGCAAAAACAGCCGCACCTAATATGATTCCAACATTGGCCAATACGATGCGATAACCATTTAGTGAGGTTCTTTCATCATAATCATCTGTCATGTTAACCGTCAATGAATTATAAGGTATGTAAACAATGGTCCAAGTTGTATTGTAAACTAAGTAAACACCTAAAAAATACATAAATCGAAGCATTTGTGATGTATCATTGCGGAAAGGTGTCAGCCACAATAGCATGAAAGCTAATCCATAAGGAAGGGCAAAGAAAAGCATATAGACTCTTCTTTTCCCATATTTTGACTTTGTTCTATCCGAAATACGACCCATCATATAGTCGGTTATTGCATCCCAAAAGCGGGCAATGATAAATACGATTCCTGCCAAAAATGGACTAAGTCCACCGACTTTGACAAAGAAATAGGCTAAAAAGAAACTGATACTGGCAAACATTATATTCCCTGATAAATCACCTAGACCATATATTAATTTTGCTTTGCGTGTTAATTTACTCATATTCCTACCTATTCGATAAATTTCTTTCCTTTTTTTATTGCATCGACTAACCATTTGGGCTGATTTTCATTGCTTTTAAGTTCATTCATTAGTTGTTGTTCTTCTTTGGTCAAAACAACTTTATCCAGCAAGTCCGGTCGATGTTTTTTTGTCAAACGAAGACTTTCTTTTAAATTGTATTTATTGATGGCTTTATGATTACCGCTAAAGAGAACATCAGGAATAATCTTTCCTTCAAAATCCCGCGGCAAGGTGTATTGAGGATGTTCTAGCAAGTAGGAATCAAATGATTCATGTTCGAGTGAAGTACTCGTAATTGCCCCATCCAGTAAGCGAATGATTGCATCACTAACGACCATTGCCCCTAATTCACCACCTGTTAAAATGTAATCCCCTAAGGAAATCATTTCATCCACTTCCTCATGAACGCGTTCATCGACGCCTTCATAATGACCACAAACAAAAACTAAATGTTTTTCTCGACTTAATTCCCGGGCGATGACTTGATTGAACACACGACCGCGTGGCGTTAATAAAATCACTTTACTATCAGGCGTCTTCACATGACGGATACTATCGACAATTGGTTGACACTTCATAATCAATCCAGCGCCACCACCAACCGGATAATCATCGACGCGTTTATATTTATCAAGGGTGAAATCCCGAATATTAATTAATTGTACTTGCACAACATTTTTTGCAAGACTTCGCTTGATGATAGAGGTATCTAAAAATCCATGAAACATCTCGGGAAATAAGGTTAATATATCTATTTTCATAATAAACCCTCGATTTCATGAATAATTATAGTCTTGGTTTGAATATCAACTGATTGAATGAAATGTTGTAAAAACGGTATTAAAATGGTCTTTCCATTTAGCTGGACCCGCAGTAATTTTTGGGCACCATTATCCACAATTTCAATCACTTTTCCAACACTTTTATCGGAGCTTGTGACGATGTGACAATCGATTAATTCATGATGATAGTACGTATTTGGATCAAGTTTTCCAAGACTTTCTTGGGACACTTGGACCAAGTATCCTCGATAAAGATTGGCTTGATCACAATTGGTTATTTCTTTGACTATCAAATAATCATTTCCCGATAAGTGACTGTATGAATGGACAGTAAAAGGCAATCTTTCTTTGGTTTCTTCATGATAGAAAAAGACTTGATTTCCTTTTTTATATCGCTTGTGCGCAAAATCAGTCAAGGACAAAAGTTTTAATTCACCTTTTAATCCACGAATATTGATGATTTTACCTGTCGTCACATATTCCATCTTTATCACCCACTTGATTATAGCAAACTTCCCACAAATAAAAAAGAATAAGTTTCCTTATTCTTCGTCGTCGATTTTATCGTAAGATTCAAATTTGATTTTAATCCGCCGCTCGGTAAGTTTCCCTGCAACACTAACAATTTCACGAATTGAATTTGCGACAACACCGCCGTGGCCAATCAGTCTTGCAATATCATTTGGTTCTCCGATGACAAGATATAAATCTTCATTATCGGTTGCACCCGGCATTTTTCTGACCATGATAGACTCTTTATTTTCCACAATTGGCAACGCTATCTCTTTGATAATTTCTTCGATTGTTTTCATGATTAAGCTGGTTTTTCTTCCGTCTTTTTAGCAGGGGTTTTCTTAACAGCTGGTTTCTTTTCAACGGCTGGTTTTACACTTTCCTTCGCAACTGGTTTGACGGTTTCTTTAACCACTGGTTTTGCTGGTGTTTGTTCATCACGTAATGCTTTTAATACGCCAGCATTAGAAAGAATCGTGCGAACGGTTTCCGTTGGTTGCGCACCTTGCTTTAACCATTTTAAAGCTAATTCATTGTTGATAGAGACTTGAACCTTTTTATTTTGTGGTTGATAATAACCAACTTCTTCAATAAAACGACCGTCTCTTGGTGAACGTGCATCTGCAACAACGATCCGATAACTTGCAACCTTATGACGACCCATTCTTTTTAGTCTAATTTTTACTGCCATACAATATCCTCCTTGTTATAAGCAAAACTATTATATCACATTCGTTAAAGGTGTCAAGCAAAAATGATTAACACCTTCAAACTACATCTTTGGGAATCTTCCTTTCATCATTCCACTCATTTGTTTGAGTTGAATTTTGGTTTGTTCATAGTGACGAATTACATTATTAACATCGACAATGGAAAGTCCACTACCACTGGCAATTCTTTGTTTACGAGAAGCCCGTAAAAGATCAGGATCTCTTCGTTCTTCTTTGGTCATTGAGTTAATCACAGCTCGGGTTTTCTTCATGCGCTCTTCCGCCCGAATTTGATCAGCTTCTGACAGTTTTACCGAACCAGGAAGTAACTTGACCAGACCACTTAATGGTCCCATTTTCTTCGCCATCTCAAGTTGTTGAAGCATGTCTTCCAAGTCGAATTGCCCGGCCATAATACGATTCGTTAATTTCATCGCCTTTTTTTCATCGATATTCGCTTGGGCTTTTTCAATTAATTTCAAAACGTCTCCCATGCCAAGAATACGTTCGGCCATTCGTTTTGGATCAAACGATTCAAAATCATCGATCTTTTCACCCATACCAACAAACTTAATGAATAAACCACTGATTGAGGCAAGCGAGAGTGCTGCTCCACCGCGGGCATCGCCATCCAGTTTTGTCATAATGACTCCTGTGACTTTGGTGGCTTCGTGGAAACTTTGGGCAACATTCACGGCATCTTGTCCACTCATCGCGTCCACAACAAGTAATACTTCATTTGGTTTGATTTCACTTTTCAGTCGTTTCAATTCATTCATTAAGATCTCGTCAATGTGAAGTCGGCCTGCAGTATCAAAGATAAGAGCATCGTGACCGTTGACTAATGCATACTGACGGGCTTTCTTTGCAATATCTACGACATCTTGATTGTTTAAATCAAAAAAACAATCCATTTGATTATCTTTGGCCAATTGTTTTAATTGTTCAATCGCAGCAGGGCGATAAATATCACAAGCGACCAATAATGGTTTTTTGCCTTGTTTTTTTAATTGATAGGCTAGTTTGGCACAGCTGGTGGTTTTTCCACCGCCTTGCAAACCAACGACCATCAAAGAAGTGATACGTGAAGAAAAATCTAAACTCTTCTCACTTTCACCAAGTAAACGTGTGATTTCTTCATTCACCGCTTTAATCACGGTTTGTTCTGGATTAAGTGATTCGCCAACTTTCATGCCAATCAATTTTTGCTTCACATTCGCAATAAATTCTTTGACCACCGTATGATAAACATCGGCATCCAAAAGGGCGATTTTAACTTCTTTTAAAACCGCTTCCATATTGCTTTCACTTAAATGTGTCTGCCCTTTTAATTTTTTAAAAATACTTTGGAGTTTGTCTCCTAACATTTCAAATGCCATATATTCCCTCTATTCTAGAATTTTTTTAATGTTTGTTTTTAAAGCATCTATATCACTTACTTGCTCAAGTGCTTCATTTATTTGTTCATACTGTGTCAGTATATGTAACTTTTCTTCATACTTTTCCAGTAATACAACGACGCGTTTAAGCAAGGTAAATATCGCATTACGAGACACT
>CAYOYG010000083.1:0-3126 GCA_964408135.1 uncultured Eubacteriales bacterium
GTCACGGCGTACTAGACCAGCCTCTTTTAATACTTCTGGACCTACTTTAGATCCGCTTCTGAATTGGTTTAAGCTTTCCAAATTAACAACCGCATAGAGCGTTTTGTTATCATTGGTAAAACCACGTTTTGAAATCCGACGATAAATTGGGTTTTGACCACCTTCAAAACCAGGACGTGTACCGCCGCCTGTCCGAGCATTTTGACCTTTTTGGCCACGGCCGGAAGTCCGTCCGATACCCGATCCAATACCACGACCAACGCGTACTTTTTCTTTACGCGCTCCTTCACTACTTTGTAGAGTATGTAATTTCATGGCTTGTACCTCCTATACGATGTCTTTGAGTGACTTACCACGGAGGGCAGCAATTTTACCTGGAGTTTTTAGGTGATTAATTCCATCCATTGTTGCTCGAACCATGTTGATTGAAGTCCGTGAACCATAAACTTTCGAATAAATATTTTTAATACCAGCTAATTCCATGATTGTCCGAACTGGACCACCAGCAACGATACCAGTACCAGGGTTGGCTGGCTTTAAAAAGACGCTGCATGCTCCATACTTTCCAGTAATTTGATGTGGGATTGTATCCCCTTCAAATAGTGGAAGACGTACCATGTTTTTACGCGCATCTTCCATCGCTTTTTTAATAGCATCTGGTACTTCATTTGCTTTACCATTTCCAAAACCAACTAAGCCCTTGCCATCGCCTAAAGCAACAAGTGCACTAAAGCGAAGACGACGACCACCTTTAACGGTCTTGGATACGCGGTTAATCGAGATAACTTTTTCTTGGAATTGTTTTTCCCGATCTCTTCTAGGTCCACGTTCTCCTCGATCACTTCTTGGGCGGCGATCACCACGATTAGGAGCAGGATTTTGTTTGACAACTTCAGTTGTAGCAACTGTTTTTTCAACTACTTTTTCATTAATTTCCATATCTTTTCCTCCTCCTAGAATACCAAGCCACCAGCGCGAGCAGCTTCGGCTAAGGCTTTAATCCGACCATGGTAGAGATACCCACTACGGTCGAAGACAACTTTTTGAATATTCGCCGCTAGAGCAGCTTTCGCTAACGCTTCACCAACGAACTTTGCTGCTTCAATATTGCTTCCGTTTTCAAGTTTCAATGAAAGTGAAGAAGCGGAGGCTAGTGTTACTGCTTTAACATCATCAATCAATTGAGCATAAATTTCCGAATTTGACCGGTAAACACTCAAGCGTGGACAATCAGCAGTTCCCGAAATTTTGGCACGAATACGTACGTGACGTTTTTGACGGACAACATTACTAGATAATTTGTTAATCATATTTCATTCTCCTTTCTTGAGTTCTACTTACCGGCCTTTTTGCCTTCCTTACGACGGATGTGTTCACCCTTGTAAGCAATGCCTTTGCCTAAGTATGGTTCTGGTTCTCTAACGCGACGAATTTCTGCGGCTACTTGGCCGACTGCTTGACGATCGCTTCCAGAAACAACGATGGTTGTTGGTTGAGGGGTTTCAATTTTGACGCCTGGTAATGGTTTAATTACGACGTCATGGGAATAACCAACGCTTAAGACGAGGTTAGCACCATTTAAAGTACCTTTGAAACCAATCCCTTTGATTTCAAGTTCACGAACATAAGGTTTAACAACGCCACGAACCATGTTGGCTAATAAAGCGCGGGTAGTTCCATGAAGTTGTTTGCTTTGCTTTTCATCATTGAATCGTTTGACATGTAGTACTTCTTTATCCAGGGTAATTTCAACTTCTTTAGAAAATTCACGGCTCAAGGTACCACTAGGTCCCTTAATCGTGACTTTATTGTTATCCAGTGTTACAACAACACCTTTCGGTAGGACTATCGGTTTAACTCCAATACGTGACATACTTTACCTCCTACCAAACATAAGCGACAACTTCGCCGCCCACGTTATTTTTACGAGCTGTTTTATCGGTGATAAGACCATTTGGAGTTGAGATAATTGCAATTCCAAGACCATTCAGAACACTTGGTAAATCACTGACACTTGAATAGACACGAAGACCTGGTTTAGAAATCCGTTTCAAACCGGCAATAACCCGTTCGTTATTGACGTATTTTAACGTTAAGGCAAGTTCTTTTTTGACATCGCCAGTGACGGCGAAGTCAACGATATAACCTTCTTCTTTTAAAATCTTGGCGATTTGCACCTTAATCTTTGAAGATGGCATCACGACTTTTTCATTTTTCATCTGATTGGCATTACGAATTCTCGTAAGCATATCAGCAATAGGATCTGTCATAACCATATTTGCTTCCTCCTTCCAAACCAGACTACCAGCTGGCCTTCTTCATACCAGGAATTTGACCCTTATAGGCTAATTCTCTAATACAAATCCGGCAGAGCTTGAATTTACGAATAACGGCATGAGGACGACCACAACGTTCGCAACGCGTATATTCTCTAACAGCAAACTTTTTTGGTCTACTGTATCGAACTAATGTTGATGTTTTTGCCATGTTTCATTCCCCCTATTTCGCAAAAGGCAATCCAAGAAGGGTGAGTAATTCTCTTGCTTCTTCATCGCTTTTTGCTGTCGTAACGATAATAATATCCATCCCTCTTGTCTTAACAACTTGTTCATAGACAATTTCCGGGAAGATTAATTGTTCTTTAATACCGAGTGTATAGTTTCCCCGTCCATCGAATGCCGATTTGGAAACACCTCTAAAGTCACGAACACGTGGTAGAGCAACATTGACTAATTTGTTTAAGAATTGATACATTCTTTCTGCGCGAAGAGTGACCTTACAACCAATTTCCATCCCTTCTCTTAATTTGAAAGTAGCAATGGACTTTTTGGCTTTCGTGACAACTGGCTTTTGACCAGTAATTGCCGTTAATTCACGAACGGATTCTTGAAGTAGTTTCGCGTTGCCAGTAGCATCGCCAACCCCAATATTAACGACAATCTTTTCGAGTCTTGGTACTTCCATAACAGAAGTGTAATTAAATTTCTTAAATAGTGCAGGAACGATTTCGTTGTTATAACGAGCTTTTAATTCATTTACTTGTTTGACCATGTTTCATTCCCCCTCCTATTTCTTCTTTTTCTTCTTGTCGACTAAGGTATTTGTTTTCTTAGCGACTCTTTGTTT
>CAYOYG010000083.1:3226-4408 GCA_964408135.1 uncultured Eubacteriales bacterium
CATCCTCCTATAATACTTCAGGAGCAAGGGAAACGATTTTCATGAATCCTTCGCCTTTATCTCTTAATTCGCGAGCGACCGGTCCAAAGACGCGTGTCCCTCTTGGCATGCCATCATCTTTAATTAAAACAACAGCATTATCATCGAATTTTATCCGCGAACCATCGGGACGAACAATCGCTTTTTTTGTCCGGACGATAACCGCTTTAACAACTTCACCTTTTTTAACGCCTGCGTTTGGAATCGCATCCTTTACAGCACAGATAATAACATCACCGATGCTGGAAGTCGCGCGATACGAACCGCCTTTTAGTTGGAAGGCTCTAACACTGCGGGCTCCCGAGTTATCGGCAACCACTAAGTTTGTTTCTCTTAAAATCATACGAGTTCCTCCCTACCTAAGCCTTTAGCGCCTTTTTCACAACGCGGACTAAGCGAAAGTACTTTGTTGCGGATAAAGGGCGTGTTTCCATGATTTCGACAACATCACCAGGATTGGCAATTTCTTCTTCATCATGAGCTTTGTATTTCTTCGAATATTTTACTTTTTTACCATATAATGTATCGCCTTTTTTAGTTTCAACAAGGACGGTAATTGTCTTGGCCATCTTATCTGAAATAACGACACCTTGTAGAACACGACGTAATTTTCTTTCCATTTTGGCTTACCTCCTTATTCTTCAACCATTTCGCGTTCTCGAACAACTGTGAGAATACGAGCGATTTCTTTTTTTATGGCTGTTTTCTTAGCGATTTCATTGTTTTGTCCGGTCGCTTGTTGGAATTTAAGCGTGAACAATTCTTGTTTTAAATCGGCAACACGCTTGTTTAATTCAGGCGTTTGCATTTCTCTAATTTCTTTAATCTTCATGCTTATTCACCAACCTTTTTTTCCTTAAGGACAATCCGGGTAAGTACTGGAAGTTTATGGGAAGCTAAACGAAGAGCTTCTTTTGCATCGGCTTCTGGTACTCCACCAATTTCAAACATGACAGTTCCATCTTTAACAACTGCAACCCAGAATTCTGGAGCACCTTTACCAGATCCCATCCGAACTTCGAGTGGTTTCTTAGTTTTTGCTAAATGTGGGAAGATACGAATCCAAACTTGTCCACTTCTTTTTGTATAACGAGAAAGCGCAATCCGAGCTGCTTCGATTTGATTGTTGGTAATATAGCCACC
>CAYOYG010000084.1:0-4309 GCA_964408135.1 uncultured Eubacteriales bacterium
ATCAATTAACCAAGAATAATTTTCTAGTGGTTGAATTTCAATATAATCGTAATACAGCATAGCATCTTCTAACTCTTTTTTACTTTTTGTCATAGCTATATCAAAAATTTCACCATTAAAACAGCTTGAACCAATTAACAAGCCATCACGGAATTTATCGATATAACGTCGGGGAATTAAAGGCACACTCGTTATAAATTGAATGTGGGATAAAGAGACTAAGTTATATAAATTTTTTAAACCAATCTCATTTTGGACTAAAAAAATCATATGATAAGGGCGCATAGTTTTATAATTATCTGGTCCATTCAATTGATTTAAATCCGCATGCGTTTTTATCGATGAATGAGTACGGATTTTATCCATCATATTATTTAAAACATCGCCTAAAACTTTCGCATCATAATCGGCACGATGGGCAACATCTTCATCATAGGCAATGTTAAAAGTGCGTGAAACAGCACCAAGAGCATACGATTTCATTCCAGTATATAAACATTTACCCAGATTCATTGTATCGATATATGGGTTCAAAAGTGGACTTTGCTGACGTTTTGCAAGTGCTTCATTGAGAAAGCCGATATCAAACGTGGCATTATGGGCTACTAATATGGAATCACCCAGGAATTTTTTAATCTTTGGAAGAATCATATCAATCGATGGTGCGTCAACTAACATTCCATCGTCTATCTTGGTTAATTCTTTGATTTTTTGTGGTAGTTTGACTCCAGGATTAACAAATGTTTGAAAACTATCAACAATCAATCCATCTTTTATCTTGACAGCGCCAAATTCAATGATTTCATCATGGCGAGAAGAAAGGCCGGTTGTTTCAATATCAAGAGCAACATAAGTCGCATTTTCTAACTCGACATTTGATTCATTGTAAGCGATGGTATAGCAATCATCAATGACATAGCCTTCCATACCATAAATCATTTTTATATTCTTTCCTTTAACTGCTTTTTGGGCAGAAGGAAAATTTTGAATACCTCCATGGTCTGTAACGGCAATCGCTCTGTGTCCCCATTTGAGCGCTGTTGCTACATAGTCTTCAATTGTTCCAACCGCATCCATGGTCGACATATTGGTGTGAAGATGTAATTCCACTCTTTTTTCGATTTCATCATCGTAACGTTCATTATCGAGCTCAATTTTTTCAATGGATTGTGGTACGAAAACAAAATCCTTAGCAAATTGGTTAAACTCCATATCGCCATGAACACGAACATAGCTATTTTCTTTTAGTGATTCGATGAAATCTTTTGAGAATTTGGCACTTTCTTTTAAGGTCATCATGACAGAATCCGTTTCATCTGTTAAATAGATGTTATATATTTTTTTGCCCGAACTACGAATTTCATACGGATCGACAAGGAAAATTCGCGCTGTAAATGTTACATTTGTATCTTCATTTTGTAAATCTTTTAATGCAATCTCTACTTTGTCTTTTTCACGTTTACGATAAAAATCCTTGTCATACTTATTTGTATCGACTACTTTTATCTGATTATCTTTTTCTCGTTTTGCTTCTTTAGAGGCAATGACTCTTTCATAATTGATTTCTTCTTCTATATGATCAAGTGGTAATTCTTCGATATGGTAGGTTATCGGATAAGAGAATCCGGCTTCAATAAAAGCAGTCTCAAGTTGATTTCTAACTTCATTTAGTGAGCCGACTAGTAGATTCGATGACAGATGAAAAACAATAGAGTTATCCTGGATACTCAATTTTAATTTTCTGAGATTCTCATAGATGATACTTGATGCAAAATCATGTTCAAGAAAATAATAGTAATAAGCATTGACGGCTATATTGTTAATGGTGCTTGGATTGGCAATATTGATCAAGAGATGAAATTGGTCACTATATGGAAGCATACATTCATGTAAACGCGAAAAAATGCGGATATCCATGACCTGTTGAGTTGTCATATAGACATTCATTACATCCTTGTCTTCATCGTATACGACTTTTTCAATATGATTTGATTCTAAATAATGAAAAAGAGTGCTATCAAATCCAATATGCTTTAAAAAATCATTCAGCGCTTGTTGCATCGTTTAACACTCCTTTCTTGAAAAAATAATTATATTTTTATTATGTAATAAATAGTATATCTTTGATGGTAACAACAATCAATAGACCAATCAAAAGCATAAAGCCAATTCCATTGATAATTCCTTCAATTTTCGGATTGACTTTCTTGCGAGTAATTCCTTCTATAGCAACCATCAACAAACGACCTCCATCTAAAGCTGGAAATGGTAATAAGTTGAAAATACCTAAGTTCACGCCGATTAAAGCCACAAAGAATAGAAAACTAAAGAATCCGCCAGCCGCATATTGATTTGCTGCTGCTACCATTCCAATTGGACCAGCAACGTTTTCGATTCCTTCTTTGGTTGTTAACAGTTTTCCTAATGCATCAAAAACCAGAGTCGACATAGTGTATTCTGTCTTTACTGCAAGTTGGAGCGATTCGCCCAAGCCAACCTTGCGATTGTCAGCGGTTACTCCAAATAATGGTTCAACCTTGGTTACGATTATTTCACTACCACTGGTTTGTGTCTCTACCTTGGTAATCGTACGCGAGATAGATACCATTGGTTGTAGAACGCCTTTTCTTTCATACGTAATATCCAAAACTTGAACTGGTAAATTATTTTCATCAATCGAAGTCGGCACTGTTTCATAAATGATAGTTGTAATATCTTCATAGGCATCAATGGTAATTGTAAATGGTGATGAGCCACCTTCAATGCGTGAAGTCATAGCTACGATTTTATCACCATTTTGCAACCCGGCTTGGGCAAATAAAGAATTCGGTGCAACACGAACAAATGAGTCTTCATTCACTACACCATTACCTACAAAGAAAATAATGAGAAGTAAAAAAGAAAAAATGATATTAAATATCGCTCCTGCAGCAAGAATAATGGCTTTCTTCCATTTATTTATCCCATTTATTGTTCTTTCTGTTGGTACTTCAACGCCAAAATATTCTTTAGACTGTGCATCTTGCTCTCCTGCCATTGAGACATAACCACCCATTGGAATCGAACGTAGGCAATATGTTGTTTCTCCAATCTTTTTCGCATAAATCTTTGGTCCCATAAACAAAGAAAATTCATGGCAATAAACATTGAATTTCTTTGCAAAAATAAAGTGACCAAGTTCATGGACAAAAACTAAAATTGATAATGAGAGTAAAAAATAGAGAATTGTTAACATGATTGTCCCTCCTTCAAGGCTTGTATCTTCATCCTGGCTTTTTCCCTAGCCCAATGATCAGTATTGATTATATCGTCAAGAGTCGGCGATATAATTGTCTGATGTTCATTGATAACGAATTTGATAATTGCTACAATATCAATAAATCGAATTTCGTTTTGCAAAAAGGCTTGAACAGCAACTTCATTAGAAGCATTAAATACAGTTGGAGCAGTTCCTCCTGTTTTACCTACATAGTACGCAAGTTCAATTGCCTCAAATCGTTTGAAATCGAACGGTTTAAAGCGAAGACTAAACATTTGATCCAGGGAAAAGGTAACTGAAGACGCTACATCGTGCATACCATCATTGATAGCATATAAAATTGGAATAGCCATCGATGGTGATCCTAAACTTGCTTTAATCGATCCATCCATAAATTCCACCATTCCATGAATAATGCTTTCATAATGCATCACAACTTTAATATGATCATAATCCATATTAAATAATTGATGGGCTTCAATGATTTCCAACCCTTTATTAACTAAGGTTGCCGAATCAATGGTTATTTTATCTCCCATCTTCCAGTTAGGGTGATGTAGAGCTTGTTCTTTAGTAACGTAGCGTAATTCATTCAAGGATAAATCGCGAAAAGGACCACCACTTCCCGTGATAATCAGATTCTTGATTTGGTGAATGTCTTCCCCTTTTATGCATTGGAGTAAGGCGCTATGTTCTGAATCAATCGGAAATAATCGAACATTATGTTTATTCAATTCATGACGAATAATATCCCCAGCACAGACAAGTGATTCTTTATTTGCTAAGGCTATATTTTTGCCACTTTGAATGGCTGCAATGGTGGGTTTTAAACCAACAAATCCTACTAGAGCATTTACTACAAGGGCTGATGTCGATATATTCACTAGTTCAATTAATCCTTGCTCACCAAAAAAGAAGTGAAGATGAGGATATCTTTGCTTCAATGAAATAGCATCCTCTTCTTTCCCTACACAAACATAGACTAGTGATGAAAATTGTAGGATTAAATCATTTATGTAGCTAATCGAGTTTTGAACACTGGCACCAATG
>CAYOYG010000085.1:0-4131 GCA_964408135.1 uncultured Eubacteriales bacterium
GTATTGGAACTATTGCGACAGACTAACAACATCGCATAATAGGATTTACCAGCGATGTAGTAAGGAAAACACAGGGAATAAGCACCCAGTGAGGTTGAACCATCTTCAGCAAGGGTGGACATTAGTATGGTTGGCATCGGATAAAAGGCTGAGGTTTGATAAAAATTATCGACAATGCGTAAATCTTGAAATGAACTCATAGGGTCCTCCTTTTATTATGATAGAAGAATGTAATTCAATCTGGACTCATTCTAACACCAAGAATATAAGGATTCAATCCAACGTGAATCTAGATAAATAAATATTATAAGATAAAAACGAAATACTTTTGTGTGCGTATCTGCACATTTACTTCTTTTTCATGATTTTCCAAAAGAAGGAAAGATAGTATCTAGTGAAATTAGAGTGAACCGATTATAATAAAGAGGAAGAGTAAAGATGTGGTGATAGATCATGGCAAAAAAGGTTGAAGCAGAACAAAAGAAGATAGAAAAGAAAAACGATATGATTTATATCTCTTCCACCAAGGGAGACGATTTAAATAAGAAATATCGTTTTGTTGAGCTTATCTATGATCAAGAAAATATTCTTTTAGAAAATAATGATAATCCAAACAATCCTCCCATTAAACCAAAGAAGGTAGTCGATAAAACCCTTTATTTAGCTGAAGGTGGTCAGCAGAGGATTACCTGTTCGGTCTATGTCGATAAAAAAGTGATGAGTGTCAATGGTATCCATATTGCCCGTCGGGTCCATCAAGGCTATGGGATTGTCGATCAACAAGAAATTTATCTTGATTTACCGGCCGTCATTAAACTGCGGGGATTCATCGACGAACTCGCGGTCATGGATTTTAATAATCCGGAAGCTCAAGTGATTCCTTTAAAAGATATCTTTCCGCGCAACCCGGATTTTAAGAAGATTAAATTAACGGAAGCGGATTTTAAGGAAATGATCGCTCAAAATAGCGATAGCCGTAATGAATTTGCTTTGTTACTAGAAATCTCGAAACGCAAAAGTGCGTACAAGAAACTAAACAATATTACAACCACCCCGAATTATAAAAATGATAAAGAAATCATCAACTTTATTAAAGATAATACTTGGTTGATGAACAATGAATATCTATTTTTTGCCAATCATAGTGGCCTTTCCTATGCTTCGATTATTGAATCCCTGCCAAGTAGTTTTGAAGGGGATGTCGATATTATCGAAGTCCGACTACCAAGTGATGCTATTTTTGAAGCCGATGAAGGGAAGAATATATTTCCTTCTAGTGTCTTAACAAAAGCTGTCGCGAAACTACAAAAGATTCTTTTTGAAGTCGAAATGGAAAACTATAAGGGGGAACCACTCAAGAGTATTAAACCCCGGGGTAGTATTCTCATCGGTGATGATCATTTATTAAATAGTAAAGAAAAACAATATTTAAAGATTTTAAATAGTTCGTATCATAATATCAAGATTATCACGTATAATGATTTATTAGATACCGCGAAGAGCTCGATTCAGTTTTTGGAAAGCTCCATGGCGAAAAAAAGTGAAGAATAAGGTAAGAAACGGGGAAGTAAATTATCCCCGTTTTTCTTGCTTTATACTAAAAATACGATTCAATATATTCGGCAAACAAACGCTTGATTCATAGTCATAATATGATATAATAATGATATGAAAGGTGGAATATACGTATGCAAATTATCCGTCCATCTGCCGATTTGCGCAACAAATATGCCGAAGTATCCAAACAAGCAAAAGAAGAACAACAACCTATTTTCATTACGGTGAATGGCCGCGGGGATAGTGTCTTACTCAATCAAGCGATGTATGAACGATTAATGAGTGAACTCGAATTACTACGTCTCTTGGCCGAAGCTGATCAAGATGTACGTTCTAGTCAAGTCATCGAGGCAAAACAAGCCTTTGATGTCATAAAACAAGGATTATAATACGCAATATGAACTATCGTGTATTATTGACTTTTAGTGCGCAAAGCGATTTACAAGAAATTGCTCATTTTATTTTGCATGATCAAGCAAGCAAAGAAGAATCTCTTGCTTACATCGCTTTACTTGAAACATCCATTTTATCCTTGAATCATCTTCCAAATCGTGGGGCAATTCCACGTTATCGTCTATTACGTTTACAAGGCTATCGCTATATGGTGGTGGAAAGTCACCTAGTTTTCTATAAAGTAGTCGAAGAAACGAAGCAGGTCATTATTTATCGCATCCTGCATCATCGCAGTGCATATCAATCGATTTTGTAGTAATGAAACTATAAGAAAAAGAAGAGGAACCCCTATTTATGTATAAAATACCGAAGATACTCGCTCCAGCTGGCTCCAAAGAAGCCTTAATTGCGGCCATTCAAAATGGAGCGGACGAAGTCTATATTGGCGGACAACAATTTGGTGCCCGTGCTTTTGCTAGTAACTTTAGCAATGAAGAGATTAAAGAAGTAGTGGAATATGCCCATATTCGTGGGGTAGCTATTTATGTTACCGTCAACACCTTAGTCTTAGAAGAAGAATTAAAAGAAGTCATGAGTTTTATTGACTTTTTATATCATAGTGATGTCGATGGGGTTATCGTTCAAGATATAGGCATCGTCTCATTGATACGTCGTCATTATCCTGATTTTGCCATAGTTGCTTCGACCCAAATGAATATTCATAATTTGGAAGGGGCAAAGTTATGTAAAGAGCTAGGGATTTCTCGGATGGTAGTAGCCCGGGAAATGGATCGTGAATTGATTGCAAAAATCAAAGCAGAAATCGATATTGAAATCGAGGCCTTTTGTCATGGGGCATTATGTGTATCGTATTCAGGGAACTGTCTATTAAGTTCGTTTATTGGTAAACGCAGTGGTAATCGGGGGAAATGTGCTCAACCATGCCGTCTCCTTTATCAAATGGAAAAAGATGGAAAGTTGATGGATAAACCACTACCTTTACTATCGACTAAAGAATTAATGACGCTTCAAGAACTACCTGAGTTAATGAAAGCCGGTGTCGATTCATTAAAAATTGAAGGACGGATGAAAAGTCCAGAATATGTGGCATTAACAACGCGGATATATAAAGAAGCGTTACAACAATACGCGAAAGATCCAAATTATGTCATCAACGAGGCTACTATTCGTGAACTTGCAGCTTCGTTTAATCGCGACTTTACCAAAGGCTATATCAATTTAGAAAAAGATTATAATGTCATCCACGCAAAGAGCTCCAATCACCAAGGGGTTTGGATTGGGAATGTTACCCGTCTCAATTATAATAAAGCAACGATTGCTTTAAGTGATTCTTTATCCATTGAAGACGGGATACGAATCAAAGATGATCAAGGCGAAATGGGATTTATTGTCAATGAATTTTATAGTAAAAACCAACGAGTCAAACTAGCTAGCCGTGGTGATAATATCGAAATCGAAGTAAAACAACCAGTTGCCGTTGGCGCTCGTGTCTATAAAACTTTGGATAGTGTCCAAAATAAAAATCTTCAAAAGACCTACGATAAAGAATATCGCAAAGTTGAATTAAAGGTTTACTTTAAAGCAGTAGTGGGACAACCATTTTATGTTGAATTTAGCGATGGAGTGCGCAAAGTATTTCATCAAAGTTCCTATGTTGTTCAAAGTGCGATCAATGCACCGATGAGTGCTGAGATGATACATGAAAAACTAAATAAACTAGGAAACACTCCTTTTGTCTTGGAATCTTTATCCTGCTTTGATGTGGTAGGATCTCCGATGATTCCCATTAAAATCATCAATGATGCCAAGAACGATTTAATCGACCAATTGAGTGCTTTACGTAAAGTGGTGCATCAACGTGCAAGTCGGGTCGAAGTTGAACCACAACCATTAACACCATCCTTGAATATAACCCCATTCATCAGTGTCAAAGTTCATACCTTGTCCCAAGTGAAAGTGGCCATCGAACTCGGCGTTAAAACCATCTATATTGATGATGAAGTTATTTTGGCACAAGCCCAAAAACTCTATCCCGATACTTCGTTTATTTTTGCTTATCCTCGGATTGTCGAAAACTATCGAAAATTTGATACATTTTTGCAAAATAATGAGAATAAAAATGGAAGTGTGATTATTGCTGAATTTGGTGGTTTAACGCTA
>CAYOYG010000086.1:0-4127 GCA_964408135.1 uncultured Eubacteriales bacterium
CGAATAATAAAGTTTTTCTTTCGGAAAATAACGCGGGTTAAATACGTAAATAAACGGAAGACAATCATACCTACTATGAATAATAATAAGCCGGTAATCACCGTATAAGTCGGTCCAATGATGGAAAGCAAGAA
This sequence comes from uncultured Eubacteriales bacterium, assembly GCA_964408135.1. GTDB lineage: Bacteria > Bacillota_I > Bacilli_A > RFN20 > UBA1709 > CAYOYG01. The sequence goes on from CAYOYG010000086.1 coordinate 135, forward strand.
AGTAGCAAAAAAACCACTACCCCCAATCAGACCAATCACTTGTTCGATTAAGCCAAAACCAGCAACTATTGCAGAAATCATTGGAGTGAAGTAATAAATTGCATAGCAAATCCCACCAAAAATAATCAAATTAATCAAACACTGTATAATGCCATATTTGATTCCTTTGACGAGGGCCAAAAACATAATAATCCCAACAATTCCTAGTAGTATGTATGGATTGACATGACTTAAATCGAATAACATAAAACTTCACCCCCCGATTAGACTGTTTATTTTATGTTAAAAAATATTTTACTTCCTAAATAGACGGCTCTATTACCTAGTTCTTCTTCGATTCGAATCAATTGATTATATTTCGCGATTCGATCCGTCCGAGCAAGCGAACCAGTTTTGATTTGTCCGGCATTGAAAGCTACAGCAAGATCAGCAATAGTAGTATCTTCACTTTCACCAGAACGGTGAGATATAACAGTAGTATAGCCTGCTTTCTTCGCCATTTCAATAGTATCTATCGTTTCACTTAAAGTTCCGACTTGATTTACCTTAATAAGTATGGAATTGGCGATTCTTTTTTCAATTCCTTCTTTGAAAATAGTTGGATTGGTAACAAAAAGATCATCCCCAACAATTTGTACTTTACTACCCAAACGCTTGGTGAGTTCTTTCCATCCATCCCAATCGCTTTCACAAAGACCATCTTCAATCGATACAATTGGATAATTTGAGCACAAATATTCATAGACTTTAATCATCTCATCACTCGTCAAATGTTTTCCTTCATAGCGATAGAGATTATCTTCATATAGTTCACTTGCGGCGATATCTAGCGCAAGTGCAATATCTACTCCTGGTTTATATCCTGCTTTGATAATTGCTTGCATAATTAACTTTAATGCGTCTTCGTTACTCTTTAATGTTGGAGCAAATCCACCTTCATCACCGACCGATGTGGTTAATTGATTGTTTTGTAATACTTTTTTAAGATTATGATATACTTCAGCGCCCATTTGAACCGCTTGCTTAAATGATTTTGCTCCGATTGGCATAATCATAAATTCTTGAATATCGACACACCAGTTGGCATGAGCTCCTCCATTTAATATGTTCATCATTGGAACCGGTAGAGTACATGCTTCTTCATTGCCTAAATAGCGATATAGAGGTAATTTCTTTTCATTACTGGCTGCTTTAACAACCGCTAAAGAAACCCCTAATATAGCATTCGCGCCTAAGCGAGCTTTATTTGGTGTGCCATCTAAAGTAATCAATAACTCATCAATATCTCTTTGTTTATACACCGACTTACCCACAAGGCGATCATTTATTTCTCCATTCACATTTGCTACTGCCGTCAGTACTCCCTTACCAAGAAAACGTCGAGGATCTTTATCGCGAAGTTCTAAGGCTTCTCTTGTACCTGTGGAAGCACCGCTCGGAACAATCGCCCGTCCGAGGGTTCCTTTTGTAGTATATACATCGACTTCTATTGTTGGATTTCCCCGTGAGTCAAGGACTTCACGAGCATGAATTTTTTTAATTGTTGTCATTTTCTTTCTCCCTATTGTTCGCTTTCATTATAACAAATTGACTTTATGAAATAAATATGAATTACCATTCGATGATTTGCCTTTTCTTCGTTTTGCTGCTATGATTTCTCCTATGTAGGAGTTTGAATAAACTATGAAAGTTAAAAAAAGTTGGTTGAATCATCGTGTCGTTTTACTTACTGGTGCCTCCAGTGGTATTGGTAAAGAATTGGCAAAAGTATTGATTCAGCATTATAATTGTCACATCATCGGTGTCGCACGTAGGGAATCTTTATTAGAAGCTTTAAAAGTAGAATTAGGTAACTCTTTTAACTATTATCCAATGGATGTCACCAAAAAAGAAGATTGGCAAACATTGCATCAGTATTTAGCCAACCAAAATATCTCAATCGATATCCTCATTAACAATGCTGGAATTATTCATCCATTTACCAAATTCTCGAAAATTGATGATTCGACCATACAAAATGTATACCAAACCAATTTTTTCTCAACAATAACCTCCTTGCAGTTATTTTATCAAGATCTTGTTCGTCAAAAAGGTGGTATTGTCAATATCTGCAGTGCCGCTGCCTTTGTTGGAATCCCAGGTATGAGTATTTATAGTTCCTCCAAAGCGGCTTTGTCACATTTTATTGACTCCATTCGCTATGAAGTCCCCTCTTCTTTGTATGTAGGAAGTGTCTATCCTGGATTTGTGAAAACAAATCTATTCCAAGACAAAAATGACGGCAAATCCTATTTCCAACAAGAAGATGAAAAACTTATTCGTCATTTTGGCATGACAAGTGCTAAAAATGCCCATAAAATTGCCGCAGGATTACATCGTAGAAAAAAGAAGATTATCGTTGGCTGCGATGCGCGTTTACTGCATTTTCTTGGTCGTTATTTTCCTTCTTTATTTGCCAAAACCTTTCACTGGATTACGCAAATTAAGAAAATGAAATCCTTTGACGATATTTTTGAATAAAAAAGGTTTCTTTAGCGGAAACCTTTTTTATTATAATCTTTATTGGTCAATTTATAGACACGACTTTGCCTAGTTTCATTCAACAGGCGTAACAAACGTTCTTTTTCTCCGACATAATGAAAGCCATTTTTTTCGATAACGCGTTGGGAGCGTATATTACCAATATGGTGAGATACCCAAAGTGTTTTGCCTTTCATCTTTGTAAAGAAATAATCAATCGCTCCTTGAACTGCTTCACTCATCAAACCTTGATTCCAATACTCTTTTGAAAGGACATAACCAATTTCTTTATCATTCTTCTTATGATCACCTTGCATAATGCCTAGACTGCCAATGACCTTATTTTCATTTTTCAATACCACGGCATATTCAGAAGACTTGGTTAAGAAACTATCCAAAATAGTTGCGGATTCTTCTTTGGATTGATGATGTGGCCACCCGGCAGCTTCACCAACACCAGGAACTTTACAATAGCTATGAAAATCATCTAAATCACTCGCTAAGAATGGTCGTAAAATCAACCGCTTTGTCTCGATAATATCTATTTTTGCCCTAAGTAAGATTTGACCAGTCATTTCTTTTGGAATAGGTAGATCCATTATGGTTAATAAACTAGGAGCAATATCGGCCAATTTCCCGTGTCGTTTTATGAATTCATAATGATCATCACAAACCACAAACGGAACTGGATTAGTGGTATGGGCGGTGACAGGATTGTTTTGATCATCGAGAATTGAATCCGCATTACCATGGTCGGAGGTTAATAATAATATACCGCCAATCTTATGTAAGTAATCATAGATTTTTCCGACACATTCATCCACAGTTTCGACAGCTTTAACGACCGCATCCATGACCGCCGTATGGCCAACCATATCGCAATTAGCAAAATTGAGGATAACGACATCAAAATAATTGCGATCGAGTTCTTGTAATAAACGCGTGGTAATCTCACGGGCGGACATCTCTGGTTTTAAATCATAGGTCGCTACGCGAGGAGATTGAATTAAAATTCGTTCACACCCAGGCAATACATCATGATCAATCCCATCATAATTTACCGTGCCATCAAAGAAAAAAGTTACATGCGCGTATTTTTCTGTTTCAGCGATCCGTAATTGCTTGAGTCCTAAATCCGCTAAATAGACTCCGAGTGTTTGTTTCAATTCATCCAAGCTATAAGCGACAACCCCTTTGACTGAATCGGCATAATGCATCATACTGACGAGAAAAATATTGCTTAATGGCTTTTTTGGCACATAATTTAATTTTTTATAAAAGCTTGGATTGGTTAATAGGGTGGCTAATTGAATCGCACGGTCTGGGCGAAAATTCGCAAATATTACCCCATCATTATCCTGAATCAAGCCATCATTTCCAGCGTGGTAAGCCGGCATAACAAACTCATCGGAAGCACTACCTTTTTTTGCTATTTGGTTAGCATAGTCTTGCAATACATAATCCGATGCTTGG
>CAYOYG010000087.1:0-4081 GCA_964408135.1 uncultured Eubacteriales bacterium
AAGGGATTGAAATTGCCGATAAACACATTGAAGTAATGGTCCGGCAAATGTTCCGTAAGATCTTAGTTGTCGAAGGCGGCGACACTCATCTTTTACCAGGGGCTAAACTCGATGTTTTTGAGTTTACACGGATCAATGGTGAAGCATTATTAGCCGGGAAACACCCAGCGATAGCTCGTCCATTAATCTTAGGTATTACCAAAGCATCACTCGAAACGGAGTCCTTCTTATCCGCTGCTTCCTTCCAAGAAACCACACGGGTCTTAACCGATGCGGCGACAAAAGGAAAAACCGATTTCTTACATGGACTGAAAGAAAATGTTATTATCGGTAAATTAATTCCAGCGGGAACTGGATTAAGAAAAGTCTTTATGGAAGAAGCGGTTAAGGATGTTGAAGAACCAGTCGCTCCTCTTGTCGAAGAAGCCGCCGTTGTTCCACCTGCAGCTGAGTAAAAAAAGGAAAGAGAATCTATCTAGGTTCTCTTTTTCTATTTTATCTTGACAAACGCAAGTTTCCATAGTAATATGACTATTGCTATATCACGGCATGTTTTATTGTGCGTAAAGTCTTCTTAGGAGGACTTATTAAATACACAGCACGCGAAACACCTGGTATCGTGTGTATTGGAAAGGAGAAATTTTAATGCCAACAATTAGTCAATTAATTCGTAGTGGAAGAGAAGCGCCTACTTATAAATCAAAGTCCCCAGCTTTAAACAGAGGTTGGAACTCTTTAAAGAAAAAAGTAACGGCTATCGATTCTCCACAAAAACGCGGTGTTTGTACGCGGGTTGGGACAATGACCCCAAAGAAACCAAACTCAGCTCTTCGTAAGTATGCTCGGGTTCGTTTAAGCAATGGATTTGAAGTTACTGCTTATATCGGAGGCGAAGGTCATAACCTACAAGAACACAGTGTTGTAATGATTCGTGGAGGTCGTGTTAAGGACCTACCTGGCGTTCGTTACCACATCGTACGAGGAACCCTCGACTGTGCTGGCGTTGAAGCCCGTAGACAAAGTCGTTCACAATACGGTGCAAAACGTCCAAAAGCTGGTGCTGCAGCTCCTGCTGCCGCTGCTAAACCAGCCGCAAAGTAGTATTTCGTGAAAGGAGAAAAGAATTATGCCACGTAAAGGAAGTGTCGCCAAAAGAGACGTGTTACCTGACCCAATCTATAACTCAAAATTGGTCACGCGTCTGATTAATAAAATCATGTTAGAAGGCAAGCGGGGTACTTCCCAACAAATTCTATATTCGGCATTCGCTATTGTCGAAAAGAAAACTGGGAAGCCAGCAATCGAAGTATTCGATCAAGCCCTCAATAACATTATGCCTTCACTTGAACTAAAAGTCCGCCGTATTGGTGGTCAAAACTATCAAGTACCAGTTGAAGTATCTGCCGAAAGACGCATTTCATTAGGACTTCGTTGGTTGGTTAGTTTTGCGCGACTAAGAAGCGAAAAAGTGATGGATGAAAAACTCGCGGGTGAAATAACCGATGCCGCCAATGGAACTGGTGCTTCGATTAAGAAACGCGATGATACACATAAGATGGCTGAAGCAAATAAAGCATTTGCTCACTATCGTTGGTAGGTGTAAGTATGCCAAGAAAATACGCACTAGAGATGACAAGAAATATTGGGATTATGGCCCATATTGATGCTGGTAAAACTACTACCACAGAAAGAATCTTGTTTTTCACTGGTAAAAATTATAAATTAGGCGAAGTTCATGATGGCTCGGCCACCACAGACTGGATGGAACAAGAAAAGGAACGCGGAATTACGATTACTTCAGCAGCAATAACCGCTGAATGGAGAAAAAATCGAATCAATGTCATCGACACTCCGGGACACGTCGACTTCACGGTTGAAGTTGAACGCTCACTCCGGGTATTGGATGGTGCTGTTACTGTTCTTGATGGTAAAAATGGGGTTGAACCTCAAACCGAAACCGTTTGGAGACAAGGAACGAACTATGGCGTTCCAAGAATTGTTTTCGTTAATAAAATGGATGCTACAGGCGCTGACTTTGAGATGTGTGTCGAAACACTGCACAAGCGTCTAGAAGCCAATGCTCATCCGATTCAATATCCAATTGGTTCGGAACAAAAATTTGAAGGAATTGTCGATATTATTAAACAAAAAGCTTATCACTTTGAGGGCGATAGAGGAACAAAGGTAGTCGAATCGGAAGTTCCTGCCAATCTCAAAGAAAAAGTTGCAACCTTAAGAGATCAATTGCTTGAAAAAATTTCTCAATTTGATGACGAACTTATGATGAAGTATCTTGATGGTGCGGAAATCACGATTCCTGAAATCAAGAAAGTAATTCGTAAAGCCGTTATAAATGGGGAATTCTTCCCAGTACTTTGTGGATCAGCGTATAAAAATAAAGGGATTCAACTTGTGTTGGATGCCGTTATTGATTATTTGCCTTCACCACTTGACTTACCTCCGACAAAAGGGATTCTTCCCGATGGTAGCGAAGGTGTTCGGCATGCAACAGATGACGAACCATTCTCATCACTTGCTTTTAAAATAATGGCCGACCCATTTGTGGGAAAACTGGCGTATTTTAGAGTCTACTCAGGAGTTGCTAAAACTGGAAGTTATGTTTATAACTCGACCAAAGGTATTCGCGAACGTTTCGGTCGTTTAGTCCAAATGCATGCGAATATGCGAAATGATATTGATGAAGTTGATTGCGGCGATATTGCTGCTGCTGTCGGCTTGAAAAATACCACAACCGGCGATACATTGTGTGATGAAGATCATCCAATCATTCTAGAACAAATGATTTTCCCAGAACCAGTTATTCATCAAGCAATCGAACCAAAATCACGCGGTGATCAAGATAAATTAACAATGGGTTTATCAAAACTTGCCGAAGAAGACCCAACCTTTAAAGCCTATACCAACCAAGAAACTGGTCAAACAATTATTGCTGGTATGGGTGAACTTCACCTTGACATCATTGTTGACCGTTTAAGAAGAGAATACAAAGTTGAGGCCAATGTTGGTGCTCCACAAGTCTCTTATCGCGAAACAATTACGCAAGCCGCTGAATGTGAAGGCCGTTATATTAAACAATCCGGTGGTCGTGGACAATATGGTCATGTCTGGATTAAATTTGAACCAAACCCAGGTAAGGGATATGAATTTTTGGATGCTATTGTCGGTGGTAGTGTTCCACGTGAATACATCAAACCAACCGATGCTGGACTACAAGAAGCGATGACACGTGGTATTCAAGCTGGATTCCCAGCTATCGATATTAAAGCCACATTATTTGATGGCTCTTACCACGATGTTGACTCGAACGAAATGGCTTATCGCATCGCAGCTTCTATGGCTCTAAAAGAAACTGTGAAAAAATGTCGACCTATTATTCTTGAACCAATCATGAGTGTCGAAGTTACTGTCCCAAATGAATACATGGGCGATGTAATGGGCGATATTAATTCAAGACGTGGTGCAATTGAAGGGATGGAACAAAGAGGAAACGCTCAAGTTATCCGTTCTCATGTTCCATTAGCGGAGATGTTTGGTTACGCAACGGACTTACGTTCAAATACTCAAGGTAGAGGAAATTACACGATGCAATTCTCACGTTATGAAGAAGCACCGAAGTCCGTAACCGAAAAAATCATCAAAGCTACAACAGGAGCCGCTTAGTTTATAGTTGATTTTATATGAAATTATTTGCTAAAATAAGTAATGGTAGACATTATTACTAAAACAGGAGGAAAAATTACTATGGCAAAACAAAAATTTGACAGATCTAAACCGCACGTTAATATTGGAACAATCGGTCACGTTGACCACGGTAAGACAACATTAACGGCCGCAATTACAACCATTCAAGCAAAAAAATTCGGTGGTGTTGCAAAGAAATACGATGAAATTGATGCTGCTCCAGAAGAAAAAGCCCGTGGTATTACGATTAATACAGCTCACGTTGAATATCAAACAGCAACACGTCACTATGCACACGTTGACTGCCCAGGACACGCGGACTATATTAAAAACATGATCACTGGTGCCGCCCAAATGGATGGTGCTATTCTTGTTGTTT
>CAYOYG010000088.1:0-2484 GCA_964408135.1 uncultured Eubacteriales bacterium
GGCCATTTTTAACAATAGCAACACTGGTTTCATCGCAACTACTTTCAATGCCCAGAATATATTGATCCATCTTGTCCCTCCTCTTCGATTAATTTAATCATCGTATACGCATCTTCTAAATCCGGATAATATTGTTTACGCACGGCCACTTTTTGAAAGCCATAAGCTTCATATAAATGAATCGCGGCAGCGTTATGAACCCGAACTTCTAGACTGATTTTGACACAACCGGCTTGTTGAACTCGTTTGAGTAAGTCTTGCATTAGAATGTGGCCAATTCCTTTACCTTGGAGTGGCTGCATGACCGATACTTTCGTTACCATCGCTTCATCCATAACCATCCATAGACCATAATATCCTATAATTCTTCCAAATTCTTCTGCAACAAACATATACGCATAACGATTGGTATTGATCTCTTGGTGAAACATTTCTTTTGACCAAGGGTTTTTATACAACGTTTGCTCTAATAGATATACTTCATTAAAATCTTTTTCTTCCATGGTGCGAATGATCATACTATCAATCCTTTATGTAACGTGGAGTTACAATATCTACTTCGGCAACATCGTCATAGATCGAAGCAAGTTCAAGTAAGTTTTGGGCATAATCAATCGGCTCTACTTCTCGATTCAATAATTGAAGATCACCCTTCAACGCATAATCGGGATGTGATTCAATCACTTTTTGTAATTCTTCAAGACTCATAACCACATCGTCTTGTAGTGCTTTGCCTTCGTTATAGATACCAACATAAGCCCGTTTTGAACGAGCATCCATAATGGCAATTTGTTTACCTTTTACCCCCGCAATAGCCGCTAGGGAAGAAATCACACATAAACGACAAGGTAATAAAGACGCCATCACTTTAGCAATCGTCAGGGCAATACGCACTCCGGTGTATGAACCAGGCCCATTGGCAACAATAATGCGGTTAATATCTTGAGGTGTAAGACGGAGTTGTTGAAATAGTTTTTCAACTTCCACCATCGTATATTCTGATTGCTTTTGCCAAGCACTATATTGAGTCTTAGCTAGAATTTTTGTCTCATCGGCAATTGCGACCACTAATTCTTTATTCGATGTATCTAAAATTAACTGATAAGCCACATTGCCACCTCACTTTTAAATGGTTGAGTAAAATCATCCGACAATGTTAAGATTAACAAGCGTTGATTCGCTGATAATGGTTGTAGATGAAGTGTGATTGTTCCATAGTCTTGACTGTGAGTAATGTAATCTGGCCACTCAATAACACAGACGCCATCCCCTTGGATATATTCTTGTAATCCTATCTCGTGTTTGTTGCCTTCTAGACGATAGGCATCAATATGATAGAAAGGAATCCTTCCACTTTGATAACTTTTCACAATATTGAAGGTAGGACTTTTGACAATTTCGTGAATTTGTAATCCGCTCGCTAACCCTTGAGTAAAGGTTGTTTTGCCCGCTCCAAGGTCGCCATATAATAAAACAACATCGCCAATTTGCAAATATTTTGCCAATATTTGCGCGATTTTTTTCGTATCTTCTTGCGACTTACTCTTTAATCTCAGTTCCACGGATCATCCCACTCCTTAACGACAAAGTTTGTGAATTATCGACAACTATCTTATCACAACTTTTTCACTTTGTCATTAAAAATAGTAATAATTCATATATATTGCGAAAACCCTGAAAAAAATAGTATTATAATAACAATGACTAAAGGAGAGGTGCTATGTTAGATTTATTAATTATTGGAGCCGGACCGATTGGACTATTTGCTGCCTTTAATGCGGGTATGCGCAACTTTAAAGCCGCCATCATTGAAGCCCAACCTTATGTTGGGGGTCAACTGACTACCATCTATGGGGAAAAACCAATCTATGATATTCCTGGGATTAAAGAAATTAAGGCGAAAGATTTTGTCCATCAACTTTATGAACAATATCGTCAATTCGCGGATAAAGTACCCCTCTATCTCAATACCAAGTTTTATGAAATTATCGCGCAAGATGATCACTTCATCGTTAAAACCGCTCAACAAGAGTTTCTTACCAAGACTGTATTAATAACCTTAGGCAATGGTGGATTTAATCCGCGTAAGCTTGATGTACCTAATAGTGATCAATATAAAAATATTGTGTATTTTGTTTCTGATTTAAACCAATTTAAAGACAAAGATGTCGTTGTCTTGGGCGGGGGCGATTCGGCCTTTGACTGGGCGAATATGCTGCTTAAAGTTGCTGCCTCCACCAGTTTAGTCCATCGCCGCAATGAATTTAGAGCCCACGATGAAAGCATTGCCCTCTTTAAAAAGGGCGGAACTATCTATACACCATACATCATTGACCATTTTGTTGAAGAAGATGCACAAAATGTAAAAGCACTCGTCATCAAAAATATTGAAAATCAAACCCAAATGGTTTTAAAAGCCGATTATGTTGTGGTCAATTATGGATTTTTACCTTCCTTAATTAAATATAGTAATTTTAATTTAGA
>CAYOYG010000088.1:2584-4042 GCA_964408135.1 uncultured Eubacteriales bacterium
TTAAATTTATGATAATAATCAAAAATTACGGCATCCGAAAACGGAAAATCTTTTTTACGACAAAGTTCCAATACCTGGTGAAGAGCTTCTTTAATTAGAAGATCGAGAGTAGGACTGTAATTCATTAACTCTTTATGACGCAAATATTCTTGTTCGTCAAGAATGCGAATTTGTCCACTTGGGTTCATACCAACATCAATATCATAATCGATATAGAAGACTGTATCACCCTTTAAAACGAACGGTGAGGCGATATTACAATAATAGTGAATGCCGTTTTCGCGAATCATGCAGATAACATTAAACCATTCTTTTTTAAAGAAGATTGTTATGGCTGGTTCTTTGACTTGCCAGCTTCGACCATCATTTTCAATTACGCGAGCCGTATCGTTCCCGACTACTAAGATCTCTTCACTCTCATCAATCACGAGAATTTTTTCCCAGATCCGATGGACTTCGCCGTTATGTTTGTAACAACAAACGGTTATCCAATCTTGAGTCATACGATCACCACGCTATATAATCGTCCTTATTATAACACCATTTTTCATAGAGATAAACAATGGATTATATTTTTAAGCGCTTCATGGTTGGATACAACATAAAAACTAAGATGGCAACAATGACAATCGAAGGAATGGAAAATGTACCATTATAGACGAGTGAATACCAAATTAGGTTCCCAGTAGCATACTCGGCAAAGTAGACAATACCACTGATGACATGGAAGAGATATTTGATACTCATCACAAGAATCGTACCAAACATAAGTTGGCTGCGATTTTGTTTGATTTTCATCGGTAAAGTCGCGAATCCAATCACACCAAAAGCTAGCACATAATCCAAAAGATATTGGATGAAAGCAACAAAGGTGGGAGGGGTAATTAATCCTTGTCCCACGCCAATTAAGATTCCACATACCACCCCATAAAAGATATTGATGCGAAAACTAACAAAAATAATTGGTAAGACGGAAATACAAATCGTACCGCCTTGAGGCATCTTTAAAAAGGTTCCTGCGACAAATTCCAAGACAATCCCAAGTGCAACATTCAGTGCTAGAAAAACAATTTCCCGTACATTTAATTTTTTATTCATATAAAAACGCCCTCCATTTTTTGTGGGCGTAAAGAGTACTTCTTGACTCCCTACGCAAGTATTAACTCTACAGGTTAAGGGTTCGCATTGCTGCATCTCAGCCAATCATAGGCACCCCTGTCAAACATATGTATTATAACGAATTATGCAAACAATAGCAAACTAGATTTGCCAGTCGATTGGTGAACGATGATTTTCCTTTAAAAATCGATTTGCTTTTGAGAAATGGCGACAACCAAAAAAACCATTATACGCTGATAAAGGAGAAGGATGAGCACTTTTTAAAATCAGATGAACCGGATTATGGATATAGGGTTCAAGATTTTGAGCGTGCTTGCCCCATAAGATAAAGACTTTGGG
>CAYOYG010000089.1:0-3949 GCA_964408135.1 uncultured Eubacteriales bacterium
TATCCACCTCCCTATCCTCCTCCCAAGATGTTTATGCTTTCTCTGCCTTGTCAACCACGAATCTATTAACCTCAGTGGCGGCTACTAGTGCACCACTAGCTGCTTCTTTAAATCAAGAAGCGACTACCATTACCCTCCGCAATGACCGTGGCGGTCTTGGTGGATTTATTGATCGGATGATGGGACGCCGCAATGAAATCACATTAACCGAAGCCGAATTAGCGGAAGTCAATAGCTACATCGGCGTCTTTGAATCCCTCCTCTCGGATAGTGATCCAATCGTCAGTGAAGTCGTAGATTCCGATGATGCAGACTATACTTACAAGATGACCATCTCAACCAAAACCATCGATAATACTTCACTTGTTTATACGATGTATTATAACGAAGTGGTTGCAGAAGGCGAAGAAGTAAGTAGTGTCTCAACCGACTTAGAAGGAATCATGATTATTGATGATATTATCTATGATGTCGTTGGTCATAAGGTAGTCAATGATAACCACTCCCTTGTTACATTTACCTCGATGATCGATGACCAAAACTATGTTCGCATTACAGAATCAGTTGTCAATAATCGTAGTCAATTCACTTACAAAGTTGTCAGTGAAGGTGTCGTTGTATCCGAAGCAAAAATTCGTTTTGCAAAGGTCAACAACGTAGAAACCATCTTCCTTGAAACATTAAGTGAAGGCAATCAAGAATCCTATCGCTTCACCAAAGTTGTCAATGAAACAGAAACCTATATCCATATGATGATTGGATCTGGTATTAATAAAACCGCGGTTCTCATCAAAATTGAAAAAGATCCAACCACCAATGAAGATGTCTACAGCTACTATGCTGGTGGCAACATGCTTGGTCGGATGAATCGGATGATTAAAAATAAATTTGGTGGCAGAAGATAAGTAATAAAAACGACCTATGAATTAGGTCGTTTTTTTATTTATGGTACTTCTCGTTATGATTGATTTTAAAGCAGCGATAGACGGCTTCTAAGACCATGACACGGAATAGTTGATGGGGGAAGGTTAATTGACTGAATTGCAATTTATAATCAGCACGGGTTTTTACTTCATTGCTGACTCCGTTTGAGCCACCGATAATAAAGATAAAACTCGACTCTCCGCGAATCATGGCACCTTCTAATAAATGCGCAAATTCTTCACTATTCAAAGCCTGTCCTTGTAAATCAAGCAAGATAACATAATCCTCTTTATTCATTCGTTCTAACAAACGTTTTCCTTCTTTTTGTAGAACTTGTTGGATAATGGCTTCGTTGGCTTCACTACTTTTTTCTTCTTCGACTTCAATGATTTCGATTTTGGAGTATTTCCCTAATCGTTTAACATATTCTTCGCAGGCCGAAATAAGATAGGATTCCTTTAGTTTGCCGACACAAAGTAAGGTAATCTTCATAGTTATCCTGCGATGGTTAGATTATAGGTCTTCGTTAAGATAGCGGTTTCGAGGGCATTCGCTACTTTCGTTTGAATCGTAAATGAATCGCCAACTTTACACCGCCACAATATGCCGGTTAAACTAGCAATATTGGTGATTTCATAGAATTGAGCATTCAAAGTAATACCGGTGATAACTTCATCCGCTACCATTCCCGCGTTCTTCGCATTACCATTGCTCACGGAACTAATATAAACCCCGATGGTGACATTACCCGCTGGCGTGATTATCGCATCACTTGGCGAACTTTCTAAGTCACCGACCATTATTCCTAATGTAATTTTTGTAAATGTATGGTTGGTCGAGGTAATAATCGTGTCAATAATTGGTTTAACATCGTCGATTGGCAAAGCCATCGATAATGATTCAACATCTTCTTCATATTTATAAGTGGTGATTCCTACTAGTAGACCATTGCTATCAAAGACTGGTCCCCCTTCCATTCCCCCATTTAAAGGAGCATCAAATTGGAAAGCGGGATGATCCGAGATGGCTAAATCGTATTCACCTTCAGTGAATGTAGTAGAAAAACGACGATTTAACCCTGATACATACCCTTGTGAAACCGAGTTGATGAGTTGAATTCCATAGATAGGGGTACCAACTGCATTGACTTGAGTACCAATCACTAAATCATCCGAACTACCAAGACTAACGACAGGTAAATCAAGCGAAGATTTGAAACTAAAGACGGCAATATCGGCGGTATCAAAACGACCAAGATAGGTTGGAACATAACGTTGGCCATTTTCTAGTGTAATTTCATAGATTCCATTGGTTACAACCGTGACATTACTTTCTTGTAATGTTCCGTTTTGAATGGTTGTATTGTTAATAAACCGATGCAAAATACCGGAGTTGGTTGTCACAAGATAATACGTATATTTATTATCGTTGCCCAAGGCGCCTTTTTGGTATATAAAGGCGGAAGCTCCATAATAATATTTACTGCCATCCACACCATAGCAAGCATTAATAGCGGTCGCTGCTGAGGTGGCTTGGCTGCTAGCAAAAACACTTTGCGTGCTTAAGTTAGTATAGGTGGTTTCAACGGCACTGTTGTTACAAATGCTGTTGTCCACCGTTTTATTGGTATCATCCGGATTATCATCGGGATCACTTGGAACTTTTGGACAACTCGTTAAGGTGAATGCAGCGGCAACAATGGCCAGTACTTTCATGTATTTTTTCATAATCATTACCTCCTAAACCGCGCGTGCTGTGACGCTTTTACTAGTTAAGACGCTTTCATATCCGTTACTAGTTGGTGCATAGTATTTTACATTAAGTATTTGATTCGCGGATGCACGAATCAAGACTTTTCGTAGTTGAACTAAATTCGTAATCGCGACACCATCGACTTCTTGAATAATTGCATATCGTGGAATCCCTGCTTGGGCAAACGCGGAGTTAACGCCCAATGTTTTTAATAAAACCCCACTATAGATCGTTTCTGGAATCTTAAGTGTTGTGCGATCGACTACCCCAATATTTATAATCGAAGTGTATTCGTTTGCACCATAACTAGGTTTGAAAAAAGTACCTTGGGTTGAAACGATATAACTAGAACCACTAAGAGAAATAACCGCACTGGCTAGAATCCGCTGAGCCCCTAGCAACATATCATGAATCGATAAGGCAAAATTTAACCCTTCAAAATTGATGGAACCCGCCGATGGCAGTTTAAAGGAGTTAATCCCAATGACTCGTCCTTGATCATCAAAGAGTGGACCACCCGAGTTACCAGGATTCAAAGCTAAATCCACTTGAATGGCATGCGATTGATCATAAAGATTGGTGGCATCGGAAGAAGTATTTCTCTCTCCGTTGCTAACAATTCCGACAGTTAATGTTCCTTTTAGATAAATCGAAGAAGGATTCCCAATAGCAAATATGTTGTCTCCTGTTTGGGGTGTAGGAATAAGGGCTACATCGCTGCTGGCAAAGGATGCTAGATTGCTATCATTTAAACCAAAACTGGTAATCATAATGACGGCCAAGTCTTGCACACTATCCCCGCCGACTAATAAGGCATCTTTTAAAAGGTTATTATAGGTAATAACCCCTAATTTTCTGGCTCCATTAACAACGTGATAGTTGGTCATAACATAATAGAGAGTTTCACTACCGATGGTTCGCTTATGAAAAATAACGCCACTACCGATACTTTGAATCGTATCGCTACTGCTATAATTTAAAACTGTAACGGTGGTCTTAACCGCAGTGTTGTATAGCGTTGCTAAATCTTGGCTATCCCAAGCGGCAAGGTTTTGTAAACCAACTGCATTTTGATAGGTATTTTCTTGCAAGCGCGAATAATCTGTCACATCTTCCATTGTCAAACGTGGTTGTGGTGTGACATTGAGCAAACAAACTAACCCAATCATTGGTAGACTACGTAGGAATTTGAAAAATTTATTCATCTTTCCACCCCTTTGTAATGCTCGTGCGACTCGCACTTTGCATAAATATATGTTGATAATCGACTTGA
>CAYOYG010000090.1:0-3925 GCA_964408135.1 uncultured Eubacteriales bacterium
CGGAATTATGCTAACCTTTTTTGTTTTTTCTTATATCGAACTCACGTTAATTAAACAAATAATACTCCCCCAAACAATTCTGGGGGATTTTTTTGCCGAAAAAGCATCTAAAACTGTATGATCCCCCCCTGTTTCAAACCCTCAAATAAACGAACCTTTATTTGGGGTGATAGAAGTTGTCAATTTACATTATTGTTGATACTGTACAATTTGAAATTACTCATATTTTTATTAAAGATGTTTGTATCTATTTTATTCAACTTGCTATTTTAACCCGAAACAAATAGATTTATAACAATAAATTTGATCTTTATTGCTTAATACTCCTTAAAACAACAAAATACTTTCCCAAATAAAATAAATAATAATTTACTTTTTATGTTTGTTTGCAATATTTTGATTTAATGTGACAATCTTATAGACTTCAACATTTTATTGTGTAAATAAGTGAATAATCATTTTTTTATGTTATTAAACGATTAATATTCAGACATATAGTTTTAAAATATAAATGGGGTTTAAATACATATAAATTATATTAATGTAAAAAGAATTTGTCTATTTGGATAATATAGTGTAATTAAAGGGTAATTAAAAGCAAATATAACAGCATATTATTCATTTCCTTTGTAAATAAATTAAATCAATGTTATGGAATTCACATTTTTGCCACTCGCGCTGGTTTTAATTGCCAGTATTTTTCAAGGATCATTCGGTTTAGGGATGAAGTTTATGGCACCATTAAAGTGGGAAGCTTGGTGGTTGGTGCATGCACTTATTGCCATGTTTGTATTGCCATTAGGCTGGGCTTTGTTTGTAGTGCCCGATTTGTTCAGTGTTATTGCAGCTGCCCCTATGGAGTCGATACTTGTAGGTATGTTATTTGGCTTACTCTGGGGAATTGGCGGTATTATGTTTGGTAAAAGTGTGCCTTATATTGGTATTTCATTAACTTATGGCATTGTTATGGGGCTTTGTGCTGCTGCCGGAAGTTTAATACCTTTCTTTACAAAAGACAATGTGCTTGATTTGCCTTCATTCCCTTATATAATTGGCGGTGTAGTTATTATGTTAGTTGGTGTAGCCATTACAGCCGTTGCCGGTATTCAAAAAGATAAAGCATCCAATGCTGCTGGTGGCGAAAAAATAAATCTTAAAAAAGGGCTAACTATCGCAGTGTTGAGTGGTTTGCTTTCAGCCTTGTTGAGTGTAGGTTTTGATAATGGAAAACCTATAGGTGATTTGGCTGTTGAAGCAGGAGCATTGTCTCGTAATAGTAGTTTGGCCATTTGGGTTGTGGTACTTTGGGGCGGTTTTTTGATGAATGCTGGATATGCTGTTTTTCTATTATTTAAAAACAATACATGGAGCTCGTTCAAAGTTGAAAAGTCGGGTAAAGCATATGGTTGGGCTATTTTAGCATCCTTATTCTGGTTTGGTGCCCTTGGTATTTACGGACAAGGTGCTACGCTGATGGGCGATATGGGATCTGTTGTAGGTTGGCCTATCTTATTAGGTGTATCGCTGATAATAAGTAATTTATGGGCTTATATGAATAAAGAATGGAAAGGTGCTTCGAAACCTTTCGGAATGTTATTATTTGGATTGTTGATTTTGATTGTTGCTACACTTGTATTGGGATATTCAAATAGTGTTGTATAAAATTGGTTAGATAGTTAGGGTCTGTTTTTCTAGGTGTTTAGAAGTTTTGTGTTGTTTTTTAATAAATATCTTGTATCGTAACAAACGTTATTTTACATTTTATAAAATAATTATATACTGTTATGCAAATAAAATCCATTGAAAGTTTTGTGCTTTCTGATAAGTTGAAAGAAAGTTTTTATTTTTCGCAGTGGGAATATTCAGAAAGAAGAATCTGCATTGTGAAAATAACAACAACCTCAGGTCATGTGGGTTGGGGTGAAGGTTATGGTCCTGCTGGTGTAATAAAAGCTGGTGTTGAACATTTGGCGCAGTTTATTATTGGAATGAATCCACTGGAGAACGAAACGATATGGAGTACCATGTTTCGTCGTACTTTGGATTACGCCCGTAGAGGCGTATTGGTTTCGGCTATAAGTGCTATTGACGTTGCAATTTGGGACTTAAAAGGAAAAATTTTACAACAACCAGTTTACATGCTGATGGGTGGAAGAATGCGTGATTGTATAACTCCTTATGCTACCGGTTTGTATTTTACAAAATGCGATAATCTTGCTGATAAACTTTGTGATGAAGCCAAGTTATATGTTGATATGGGCTTCAAAGCAATGAAAATGAAAGTTGGATTGGGCATTGATGAAGATATTGAATTGGTTAGACGCATCAGAGAAACTATTGGTTCTGATATTCATTTAATGATAGATTCTAATCATGCATACAATTTAAGAGAGGCGGTACAACTGTCAAGAGCCGTTGAAGAATATAATATTGGTTGGTTTGAAGAGCCAATTTCTCCCGAGTTTTATGAACAATATGCTGAACTGAGAACAAAAACTTCGATTCCTGTAGCGGGAGGCGAATGCGAATACTTGAAATATGGTTTTCAAACACTATTAAGTTCAAAATCAGTTGATATCATTCAGCCAGATATTTGTGCCACTGGTGGTTTGACAGAAGCTAAAAAAATTGCTACCTTGGCTTCGGTTTATGGTGTTGAAGTGGTTCCTCACTCATGGGGTACGGGCATAGCTTTATCGGCAGCGGCACATTTTATTACTAATTTAGATGAAGTGCCAGGTCGCATGTATTCCAAATCATGTTTTATGGAATATGATCGTTCGGAAAATGGATTGCGCGATGAACTCACTGTAAACTCAATAGAATTTAAGAATGGGGTTATTACTCTTGGTGATACTCCTGGGTTAGGTTTTGAAGTGAATGAAGAGGCTTTATATAAATATTCTTTAAAATAATAGTTATGAATTTCGGATATAAAAAATTATACATTGGTGGTCAACTTCGTGATGCTATATCAGGAGCTAAAGAAAACGTGATATGTCCGGCTACCAACGAAGTTGTTGGACAAGTGGCATGGGCAGGAGTTGAAGATGCTGAATTGGCATTGGTTGAGGCACAAAAAGGCTTTAAATATTGGTCGAAATTATCGTTGGCTGAACGTACCAAATGGATGATGAAACTTCGTGAAGAAGTGCTTAAAAATGATGATATATTGCGTAAAGCAGTGGTTATGGAGATGGGAAAGTCTTATGATGCTGCTTGGGAAGATATTGAATCAATAGTAAATGCACTGGAGTTTTATCCGGGAGCTATGCGCAATATGCATGATGAAATTATTCCTGATTTAGAAAATACTCACCGTCATAAAATGATAAATTCGCCAGCTGGTGTGGCTGTTGCTTATTTGGCTTGGAATTTTCCATTGTTGAATGTGGGTTACAAGATTGGTCCTGCTTTGGCGGCTGGATGTTCGCTAATCATTAAACCTTCAGGCTTAACGCCACTTTCGGCTTATGTATTGGGTGAAATTATGCACAATATTAATTTCCCAGCCGGGGTAATTAATTTTATATGTGGACCAGTAGAAGAAGTTGCTCATACCATGACAACTAGTAAAATTACAAGAGTTATTACCATGATTGGTTCTACAGCTTCGGGACGTAAGGTTATGGCCGATTCAACCACTTCGGTAAAACATGTAAGTATGGAATTAGGTGGAAATGCACCTTTTATTGTGTGCGCTGATGCTGATCTTGATTTGGCAACCAATATTGGTGTTGCATTGAAATATGGTAATTGTGGACAAATATGTGTATCGCCTAACCGCTTTATGATTCACGAATCGGTTTACGATAAATTTCTTGAGATGTTTATCGAAAAAGCTAAAAAGGTGAAAGTTGGTTTTGGTTTCGATCAAAAACCTGATATGGGTCCATTGGTAACTTTGCGTGATAGAAATAGAATT
>CAYOYG010000091.1:0-3861 GCA_964408135.1 uncultured Eubacteriales bacterium
TGGATGATTTTTTTGTTAGGATTCCTGCCTTGCTCATCGGGAATAAATATTTCTATTATATTGAACCTTTTGAATGTCGAGGAACCATTAGTGGCAAAGATAGCGATCGAAAGTGGGTTCTCACCTTAGATGGGAATAAAACATTACTTGATAATCCGATCAAAAAAAGTGATTTAATCATAGAATATTTAATCGAAATACTTAAATTAGAAAGCGATGATTTCATCAATATTTGTGTTGTCGTTCACGGAGGGAAAATTGAAAACTTTGATGTAACTAGAGCCAATGCCGCTTTGATTCACGAAAGTGATATTACCCGTTTTATTAAGACGAGTGAAAAAGAGGCTCGGGTGAATGTTTATCAAAGCGAAGATATCGAATATGTTGCCAATCAATTATTTGAAAAGCATAAACAAAGTTTAGCCTATAAAAAACGTTATCAAAAAGGGAAGAAGCAAGGTGATGAGTAATGGAATCATTACGCGAGTTATATAAGATTGGTCCCGGACCCTCTTCTTCGCATACCATTGGACCAAAAAATGCAGCGGAACGTTTTAAAAAAGCCTTTCCAACGGCGACCAGTTATCAAGTAATACTTTATGGTTCTTTAGCCTTAACTGGCAAAGGCCATTTAACCGATTATATCATTGAAAAAACCTTATCACCAATTCCGACAACAATAAAATTTGATTATAGTTTTATTAAACATCATCCAAATGGCATTGATTTTTTTGCTTATAACAATAATGAAGTGATCGGTCAATGGCGCGTTTACTCGGTTGGTGGTGGCAGCATCGAAATCGATGAGTTACCAGAAGATAAAACCCATGAAAAAGTCTATCCCCATCATTCCTTGCGCAAAATTAGCGAATATACACAAAAAAGAGGCATGACATTTGTCGATTATGTCAAGCGTTATGATGAAGAAGGGTATGCCTATTTATCTACCGTTTTGAAAACCATGATTGATTGTATCGAACGGGGCTTACGCGGCGATGGTTTAATTCCTGGGAAGTTGAAATTAGAAAAAGTAGCCGCGCGGTTATATCAAAATGCTTTGCAGATTGAAAAGGATAGTTTGGGTGGTAGTGAACGGTCCAAACTATTAATTAGTGCTTATGCGTATGCCGTTAGTGAAGAAAACGCAAGTGGCGGTGAGGTCGTTTGCGCTCCAACATGCGGCTCTGCGGGGGTTTTACCCGCAATAATCTACTTTTTTTACCAACAAAAAGAAATTGATTCCTCAAAATTGATTGAGGCCTTGGCAGTAGCCGGGTTATTTGGTAATATTGTTAAGACAAATGCCACCATATCTGGGGCGAAGGGCGGATGTCAAGCGGAAATCGGAACCGCGTGTTCAATGGCCGCCGCTGCCACAGCCTACTTGTTTGGCTTAAACAACGAACAGATTGAATATGCTGCGGAAGTAGCCATGGAACATCACTTGGGATTGACATGTGACCCAGTCGATGGCTATGTCCAAATTCCATGTATTGAACGTAATGGTGCTGCTGCCTTGCGCGCCTATGATGCGGCCTTGTATGGCAAGCATATTGCCACATTGCGTAAAAATAGAATCAGTTTTGATGATGTTGTTAGTGTAATGAAAGAGACGGGAAAACATTTACGGAAGGATTATAAAGAAACTTCTTTAGGTGGTCTAGCAAAGTACTTTCGTCGCAAAAAGAAACACGCTGAGTCTTTGTAAGATAAGAATAGGGAGGAACTGCTTATGTTTCGTATTACTAAAGGATTAAAAGAATCAACCCTTCTATGGGCAAAACAAAAAAATAAATTACTTGCTTTTTCCTTGGGATGGTCAATATTGATCGCCGCTAGTTTTTACTTTTCCTATATCTATGGTTTTCTTGTACTTGCGATTATCTTTGTCTTTCTGCCTTTGGAATTTAGTTTTGCCTTAATCGCGCGGAAAATCACTGAAAATCGGACAGTGGATAATCAAGATTTTTATGTCGGTTTTAAAGCTTTTATGACAAGTCTTGTCTTAAGTTCAAAATTGATGCTAAAAGGATTCTTGTGGGCCCTATTGACTGGTTTTGTTTTAGCTTTAATTGGTTCGGCTATTGTATTAATGGTTGCTGCACCAGAAATTATGCAATTAACAAATTATGAACAAATCGTGGAAGCGATGTTAAATAATGTTGATCTTGTCAATGGATTGACGCTGGTTTCTTTGGTTTCTTTTGCTTTAGCAGGAGTCATATACAATTTGACAAGCTATCGCGGACAAATGACTCCTTACATTTTATTCGATACCAACTATAGTGTTGATATTAGCAAGAAAATGTCGGAAAGCTATACACAAAAAGATAAGAAAATCATTATCCAATCCAAGTTAGTGTTTTATGCCTATTATCTAGCTTGTACCATCATTGGTATTCTCATTGCTTATTTATTTAAACAAAATAACATTCTTAATGAACAATTTAGCTCTTTTCTTGGATTCTTAATTGCCGCCTTACTTATTGCTCCGATTCGCATGCTAGGTGCTATTTATTTTAGCTATTTCTATCAAACAAAATATCACGAAGAAATTCGAACAAAATTCCAAGCATTTATCAACCAAGAATTACAATCCAGTCGCGAACAATTTATTAAACAAATGCAAGAAGAAGAAAAGAATAAAAAGTCCTCCGAAAGTCAAGATCAAGACAAAAACAAAGACGAAAAATAAGTTGCATATTTTGCGTGCATTGTGGTATCATAATAACGCACTTTGGAGTAGTACCCAAGTTGGTGAAGGGGCGTCCCTGCTAAGGACGTAGGTCGGGTAACTGGCGCGCGAGTTCAAGTCTCGCCTACTCCGCCATATTCGGCTCGTTGGAGAAGCGGCTTAACTCACATGCCTTTCACGCATGCACTCACGGGTTCGAATCCCGTACGAGTCACCAATGTATTGGTCCAGTGGTGTAGTGGTTAACATGTCTCCCTGTCACGGAGAAGATCGCGGGTTCGATCCCCGTCTGGACCGCCATATTTATATGCAAGTGTAGTTCAATGGTAGAACTTTAGCCTTCCAAGCTAATTACGCGGGTTCGATTCCCGTCACTTGCTCCATAAAAATCAAAATCCCCAAGATGGGGATTTTTTTATTGAGATAATCGAAGTAGAACTAGAAGCGAAAATTGTCTTCGGTTGTTTTTTCATCGTCATATTCTTCGTCATCTATATCCTCATTTTGATTGGCTAATTCACGGGCAGTCACGCGGGTTTGTAAAATATATTCTTCTTCACTAATCGGCGTAGGAGTGTTGTCGACTTGAGGTGGAGAGAAACGGGGGGCAATAAACATCTCACAATTCGAACAATAAAATGTTATAAAATGGTCTCTCGTTCCATTGTAGTCTAGTTGTAAGTAAAATTTCTTCGCTGCAACCTTAACTCCAAGTCCATTTTTTTTGCGCGCATATGATTTCCAAACAATTGGATATCTGCCATTGCCGGGTATATATCCTTTTTCCATTTCATTCTTACAAATAGGACAAAGCATGTAGATCTCTCCATTTCTTTTACTAATTTATCTTGCTAAAAAATACGTAAAATCAATTGAATTTCAATATTCAATTTAGAACTTAAAGTTGTCTTCTGTTGTATTTTCTTCTTCTGATTCATTTTCTTTTGAATCTTGCATTGTTTGTCGGGCTTGAAGTATAAATTCATCTTCTGTGATAGTGGATATGACAGGTTTGATTTTTTCTGGCGCTATTACTGGGGTGATAATGATGGAACAATTTGGACAATAGTGGGCTTCTGCGTTATTGATATATCCGTTTTCTTGGGTGCCTAGTTGAATCTTTTTAGCAGGGATTTTAATTCCTAAAGGTCCTTTTTTCGTAGCGC